>CAIXOZ010000117.1 GCA_903921295.1 uncultured cyanobacterium
AGAAGGCAGCTGCTCTATCCAGCTGAGCTAAGGGAGCAAGGTGGCGCACCGGCTGCAGCGCCGGTGGCCTCAGTCTGATCGACTCAGAGGGAGAGCGCGGCGGCACCACCGAGCACCACCAGCAGCAGCGCCAGGCGCTGGGTCCAGCCGGCGGGCAGGCGACGCAGCAGCGCGTAGCTGCCAACCGACGTCAGGGAGGAGCTGGCCAGGGTCCCCAGCCACCACAGGGCCACGCCACCGCCTGTGGGCGCCTCGAGGCCATGCAGCATCGCGTGCACGGCCACCGCCAGGGCGACGATGCCGCCGGCGGGAATGGAGTCCTGGAGCCTGAACGGCGAGCGCCTCAGCGTCAGCAGAGCCACAGCGGAAATGGCGAGGGCGGCGAGCAGCTCCAGGCCGGGCAGGGCCGAGGCCATGCTCGCCAGGCCGGCGCCGATCAAGCCACCGGTCAGGGCCCAGCCGAGCAAGAGGGGCGAGAGCGCCGCCGCCGCCCCGCCGACGGCGACCAGCAGCAGCAGGTGATCGAGCCCGACCAGGGGATGCAGCACCCCTGCCATCAGGCCGGCGTGGCTGGCGACGTCGTGGGCCTGGGCCGGCATCGCCAGACCGAGGCAGGCCACGGTGGCGGCCGTTCCCAGCAGGGCGAGGGCTTGGGGCTGGTTCAGATCCTTCATGGGGATGCCGGTCCGCGCCGGCGGCGATGGAGACAACACGGAGGAGTGTTCTGACTTCGGCCCGGGTCATCAGGCCTTCACAGTTGCGGGACAGCGCCGGACTTTCACCGGACTTTCCTCATGACCTTCAGCCGCCCAGGGCCGCTGAAGCCGTGTTGTCCGCATTCTGATGGAGCCCCGACCGTCGCGCCGCGACTGTGTCGGTGTGCTCGTTAGCGGTGCTGAAGCGACTTAAGGTGGTCTGCTGCGCATCTTCCTCCATGGCCATCACTCGGCTCACGGACCCCCAGAAGGAGGAGCTCGTGGCGCGATTCAGCCAGGGAGAGGCCAGTCTGGCTCTGGCGGAGTCCTATGGCGTCAGCGCGAACACCGTCAGCCGTGTTGTCCGGGCCGCCCTGGCACCGGAGGTTTACGAAAGCCTGAAGCAGCAGCGTGCCCGCGGCGGCCTTACGCCGGTGGCACCGATGCCGTCAGCGGTGAGCGACTCCAGCAGCAGCGATGTTGTCGCCGCCCCGGCCCCTGGTCCTGCGTCTCCCATCGCCGCGATCCGTTCGCGGCGGCGGCGATCAGCGGCGGGGGCAGAGGCCCTGGACACGGCTGTGGCTGTGAGCGGGTCGGGGGACATCGCGCCCGAGGCGGTGGAGCCTGCGCCTGCGGCAGCGCCTGAGCCCGGACTGGGCGCCGAGGCCTTGATCGAACCGGCCCTGTCCGAGACATTCAGCCGATCTCGCCGGCGCCGCTCAACGGCTGATTCCGGCACCGGCATGGCCAGCGAGGGCGCCCCTGACGCCGTTGGCGCAGCCGCCAACGATTCCCGCCCCGGGGATCTCCGCGCCGGCAGCCGCCTGCATCGCTCCGAAGTGGCGCACCAGCAACCGGCATCTGAGCAGCGGGAGCTGGCGATCGATGACGCCGATGATTTCGCGGCTGATGCTGTGGACGACGACTTCAGCGCCGATGAGGAGGATGCCGTTGCCGACGATGGGCAGCTGTTTGTGCCCGTGGCGGTCAACCTGACGCCTCTGGAGCAGCGGGAGGCGGTCACCTGCCGGCCTCTGGCCAGTGCCGGCATCCACGGCGGTGTTTACATGCTGGTGGACAAGACCGTGGAGCTGCAGCCGAAGCCTCTGCGGGATTTCAGCGAATTCGGTGCCCTGCCCGATGACGAAGCCGAACGCCAGGCGATCACGGTGTTCATCAACCCCCGCGAGGCCAAGCGCCAGTGCGGTCGCAGTCAGCGGGTGATCAAGATGCCCGACGCCACCCTGCTGGAGCGCACCGCCCCCTATCTGCTGGCTCAGGGCATTTCCCGGGTGGTGGTGGAAGGGGCGCTCTACGCCCTGCCGGGGTCCTGAGCGGTCATCACGGTGCGAATCCGCGCTGATTGCTGACGAGCTGCCGCTCCGGCAAGGTTCAGTCCCGGCGCTGTTCGGTTGGGCCCGGCGTCATGAGGGCTCCGACACTGCCGCCGCTGATCACCCCCAGGACCAGGGCGATGCCGACAAGAAACCCGCTCGGCAGTGGGGCACTGCGTTGTCCGAAGCCAAGGTTGAGGCTCGGACGATCCTCGAGGTTCTGGGCGCCGAGGCAGAGGACGGCGAGCAGCAGCGCAGCACCGGCTACAGAACTGAGCAGCAGTTGCAGGCGCAGCACCATCGGCAGGCAGGCAGGCAAGCGGTCGGTCGGCCGGCCCATCAGGCCTTGCTGCCAGTCTGCCGGATCAGGACGTCGATGGCCTCAATCGTCCTGGTGGAGCAGGGCATAGAGCTGACGCTTCGGCAGGCCGGTGCGTTCGGCCAGGATTCTGGCGGCCTCGCGACTTCCGAGATCCTGCTCCTCGATCAGGATCCGCAGCTCCTCCTTCAGGTCGCTCTCCTGCCACGACCGCGGCGGCTCCGGTGCGGCGCCGCCGAGCACCAGGGTGCATTCCCCCTGTGCGGGCTTGCGGCGGAAGTGCTCCAGGGCCGCAGCCACGCTCGGCCCCACCTGTTCCTCGTGGCGCTTGGTCAGTTCCCGCGCCACCCGCAGTGGCCGATCACCGAGCAGCTCCAGCATGTCCTCAAGCAGGGCCACCAGACGATGCGGGGCCTCGAACAGCACCACGGTGCGCTCCTCCTCGGCCAGGGACTGCAGGCGCTGGCGGCGGGCGTTGGCTTTCGGCGGCAGGAAGCCTTCAAAGCAGAATCGGCCGCTCGGCAGGCCGCTGCTCACGAGCGCCGTGGTGACGGCACTCGGACCCGGCACACAGATCACGGTGCGACCCTCCCCACGGGCGGCGGCCACCAGTTGTTCGCCCGGATCGGAAATCCCCGGCAGACCGGCATCGCTGATCACGGCGATGCTGTCACCGGTCGCGAGGGCCTGCAGCAATTCCGGGATGCGGGCGTTCTGGTTGTGCTGGTGAAAGCTGAGCAGCGGCCTGCGGATCCCCAGTTGATGCAACAGCAGCCCGCTGTGGCGGGTGTCCTCGCAGGCGATCCGGCTCACCCCTTCCAGCACCCGCCGGGCGCGGGGAGAGAGATCACCGAGGTTGCCGATCGGGGTGCCCACCAGATAGAGCACGCCGGCCGCGGGTTCCAGCTCCTGCACAATGCTCCCCAGTGGGTGGTCCGCCCGCGTCCTGTCGCGTTGTTTCCATCATGCCGGCCGCCGTTTCCCTGCCTGCGGGTCTCGAACCGGAAGCGCTGCTGGCCGCCCTGCGTCCGCTCTGCTGGGGCGCGGCCGACATTCTTCTGGCCTACGGCCGGGGCCAGCAGCCACCCCATGGGTTCCCACGGGCCCTTCGTGTCGAGGAGGGTGGTGAGGGGCCGGTCAGTGCCGCCGATCTGGCCGTGAACCGGTGGTTGCTGGATGGTCTGGCCTCCGCCTTTCCGCTGGCCCCGTGGACCGTGCTCAGTGAGGAAACAGCCAAGGAGCAGCTCACCCCAGGTCAGCCCCTGGAGGCGGAGTGGCTGTGGATTCTTGATCCGCTCGATGGCACCAAGGATTTTCTCCAGGGCACCGGCCAGTACGCGGTGCATCTGGCGCTGGTGCATCGAGGCCAGCCGGTGCTGGGCGTGGTGCTGATGCCGGAACTCGAGCAGCTCTGGTTCGGGGTGGTGGCCACCGATCCTGATCAGGCCGGGGAGGCCTGGTGCGAAGACCGCGCCGGCCGGCGTTCGGCGCCGCAGCTCAGCACGCGCGCTGCCCAGGCTGAGCTGGTGCTGGTGGCCAGCCGCAACCATCGCGATCAGCGGCTGGAGCAGTTGCTGGAAGCTCTGGCTCTGGGCGACACCAGGGCGATCGGCAGCGTTGGCGGCAAGGTGGCCACGATCCTGCGCGGTGAGACCGACCTCTACATTTCTCTCTCCGGTAAGAGCGCTCCGAAGGACTGGGACATGGCGGCCCCTGAGGCGGTGCTTCGCGCTGCCGGTGGTGCCTTCAGCCATGCGGACGGTCAGCCCCTGCGCTACAACACCGGCGACCCACGCCAGGCGGGCTGCCTGATCGCCAGCCATGGCCGGCTGCATCAGCAGCTTTGTGAGCAGGCGGCCGCGGCTCTGGCCGTGATTGATCCTGGCTTCGCCGTCTGATCCGGCCCTCCCCGACGCGAACGGAACGGCCAGGGTCTGGGTGCTGCCGCCCGGCTTCCCCCGGGCTTCAGTACATCACCCGGGAACGGTTGCTGTAGAGGAGCCGCTCGGCCACGGTGATGCCGGTGCGACGGTCCACCTGCCGTTGCCAGATCCGGTTGCAGCGCAGGCGTATGCCTGCCTGCTCGTCGTAGTGGTGATCGGTTTCCACGACGTGATAAGCGAGTTCCGGGAGGGTTTCGGCCCGGATTTCGCCGCAGAGATGGGTCTCCTCGACCCAGATCCGGAGCTGGAGCGTCTGCGCGGTGGGATTGCGAAAACGCAGATCCACATAGTTGAAGAACAGGCTGGCGCCGCTGCCGAAGGGCAGCACCCTGCCGTGGTCGGGGAAGGGATCGAAGCTGTGGTGGTGACGTTCCACCAGCTCCAGGGGGGTGTGCAGCGCCATCCAGTGGATCAGGTTGGCCAGCTGGCAGAGCCCGCCGCCGATGCCCACCGTCACCGTCCCCTGGGAGAGCTGGACCCCGGGCAGGAAACCGCGGCGGGCCGTGGGCCGGCCGATGCGCTGCCAGAGCGAGAGGGTTTCCCCCGGTCGGATGCACAGGCCATCGAGGCCGGGGGCCGCCAGCCTCAGGTTCACCACCTTGTTGTGTTGCAGCTGCGGATCGGTGCTGCCGAGTCGGCGCAGCAGCAGGGACCTGTGACGGATGATCCGCACCGGCAGTGGCTCCGCGGTCTGCCGCTGCGCAAAGCGCACCCCATGCCGCCAGTCCTGCCAGCGGCGCGCCCAACGCAGCTGGTGGATGCGCAGCGGACGCAACAGGGAGCGAAGGCGGGCGAGGGTGGCAGCCATGAAAAAAGCCCCCTGCTGAGGGGGCCTGCAGATGATGGCGATCAGGCGGGGGTGGCGGACCCTTCGTCCTGGGCGACACCCCTCAGGGTGAGGTTGATGCGGCCGCGGTTGTCGATTTCGCGGACGCGCACGGTCACCTGATCGCCCACCTTGACGACGTCCTCGACCTTCTCGACCCGGGCTTCGGAGAGCTGGGAGATGTGAATCATCCCCTCCTTGCCCGGGAGGATCTCCACAAAGGCTCCGATCGGAATGATCCGGGTCACGGCACCGGTGAAGGTCTCGCCTTCGCTCACCCGACGGGTCAGGCCCTCGATGATGCGCTGGGCTTCCTCGGCGGCGGCGCCGTCATGGCTGGCGATGGTGACGATGCCGCCATCCTCGATGTCGATCTTGGTGTTGGTGCGTTCGGTGATGCCCTTGATCGTGCGACCGCCGGGGCCGATCACGGTGCCGATCAGTTCCGGATCGATGCGGAAGCTCAGCAGGCGGGGGGCATGGGGAGACAGGCCTTCACGGGGCTTGTCGATCGCCTCGAGCATCTTCTCGAGGATGTGCAGCCGCGCTGGACGGGCCTGCTGGATCGCCTCGGCCACCGAGGGCACCTCGAGACCGGTGATCTTCATGTCCATCTGCAGGGCGGTGATGCCCTTTTCGGTGCCGGCCACCTTGAAGTCCATGTCACCGAGGAAGTCCTCGATGCCCTGGATGTCGGTGAGGATGCGCACTTCGGAGCCCTCCTTGATCAGACCCATGGCGGCGCCGCTGACCGGGGCCTTGAGGGGCACACCGGCATCCATCAGGGCGAGGGTGCTGCCGCACACCGAACCCATCGAGGTGGAGCCGTTGGAGCTCAGACATTCCGAGACCACCCGCAGCACGTAGGGGAAGCTCTCCTTGGGGGGAAGCACGGGCACGATCGCCCGCTCCGCCAGGGCGCCATGGCCGATTTCACGACGGCCCGGGGAGCGCATCGGCCGGGTCTCGCCAACGGAATAGGGCGGGAAGTTGTAGTGATGCAGGTAGGTCTTCTCATTGGATGGATTGAGGTCATCCATCTCCTGCGCATCACTGGGGGTGCCCAGGGTGGCGGTGGAGAGCACCTGGGTCAGACCGCGCTGGAACAGGGCGGAACCGTGCACGCGCTTGGGCAGAACGCCGGCGGCGGCACTGATCGGTCGGACCTCATCGAGGGCACGGCCGTCGACCCGCTTGCCGTCCTTGAGGATCTGCTGACGCATCAGCTTCTTGGTCAGGCCCTTGTAGCTGTTGCCGAGCGCCTTGTTGTTGCTGCTCACGGCGATGCGGATGGCATCGTCCTCCTTGAGGGCCTGGATCTTCTCGCTCACCTGGGCCTTGATCGCATCCAGCTTGCTGTCGCGTTCGGCCTTGGTCTGGCTGAACTGCTGCAGCACCTCGGCGATGCCGGCACCGCATTCCGTCTCCAGGAGCGAGGGCAGCAGCGGATCGTCCGCCTTCTCTTCGGGGAGCACCTGCTCGATGCCCAGCTCCTTGAGGAGATTGAGCTGGGCCTTGATCAATTCGCCCACGGCTTCGTAGCCGAAGTCGATCGCCTCGATCACGTCGCCCTCGGGCAGCTGGTTCGCTCCGGCTTCCACCATCACCACACCGGCAGGGGTGCCGGCCACGACCAGATCGAGGTCGGAGCGTTCGATCTCGCGATAGCTGGGGTTGAGCACGAAGTCGTCGCCGAGCAGGCCCACACGCACGGCCGCCATCGGGCCATAGAAGGGGATGCGGGCCAGCAGGGTGGCCATCGAGGCGCCGGTGACCGCGAGTACATCGGGTGGCACGCGCTCATCGAGAGACATGCAGGTGGCGACGATCTGGAGGTCATCGCGCATCCAGCCCGGGAACAGGGGCCGCATCGGCCGATCGATCAGGCGAGCGATCAGGGTGGCCCGCTCCGGGGGGCGGCTCTCACGGCGCATGAAGCTGCCGGGAATGCGGCCGGCGGCATAAAGCCGCTCTTCGTAATCACAGATGAGGGGAAGGAAATCGATCCCTTCACGGGGGTTCGAGCGGGTGGCGGTGACCAGCACAGCGGTGTCACCGCACTCAATCATCACCGAGCCCCCAGCCTGGGGAGCGAACCTGCCGGTGACCAGCCGGATCTCCCGACCATCGAAGGAGATCGACTGCGTTTGTCCTTGCACTGGGCCTTATGTCCTTTTGTTGTCGTACACCATCCTCGCACTCGGACTCGCCGGGCTGATGAAGTTTCGGTTTTCCTTCCTCGAGCGGAAGCAACAACAAAGGCGCCCTTTCGGGCGCCCGGACCATGACTTCAGGCTTTTGTGCCGCGATGCCGGATCACCAGCTGGACTTGACCACGCCGGGCAGTTCACCCTTGTGAGCGCGCTCACGCAGCTGATTGCGGCACAGGCCGAAATCGCGATAAACACCACGGGGCTTGCCGGTGGCCCAGCAGCGGTTGCGCAGGCGAATCGGAGCGCTGTTGCG
Organism: uncultured cyanobacterium; assembly: GCA_903921295.1. Lineage (GTDB taxonomy): Bacteria > Cyanobacteriota > Cyanobacteriia > PCC-6307 > Cyanobiaceae > CAIXOZ01. The sequence continues at coordinate 7,584 of CAIXOZ010000117.1, forward strand.
GGGCAGGGCCTGAATCCTGCGGTGAATCTCCAGGCGCTCCATCGGGTCGGCAGCGGCGTCGAAGGCGGCCATCAGGGCGGCGCGCTTGGCGGCGTAGCGCTCAACAAGTTTCTGGCGCTTGACGTCGCGCGCAATCATCGACTTCTTCGCCATGCGGCCTGTGGGAGAAAGATCCAGATCCAAACACTTTACCGCCTGGCCTGCCTGCCCTGGATGAGCGGCGCCGGTGGTCGGGGGGGCGGCCCTTCAGGGCCTTCGGTTGTTTGAGAACTGCAGCCCGTCTCCAGCGAGGAAGGGGAGTGGCGCGGCGAGGATCCGCAAGGCCGGTGGCGCGGCCGTCAGCGTGCCCCGCTGTGCAGCAGTTGCTGAATCAGGGGGAGCTGGCTGGTGTCCTTGACGATCAGAAGCGCACTCAGTCCCACCAGAAACACGAAGCCCGACTGCAGGAAGACCGTTTCGAAGCGCTGGGGCAAGCGGCGGCCGCGCACGCCTTCCAGCACCAGCAGCACCATCTGGCCGCCATCGAGCAGGGGCAGCGGCAGCGCATTGAGCACGGCGAGGTTGATCGAGATCAGGGCCGTGAACAGGAAGAGGCTGCTGCCTCCCTGGCGGGACAGCTGGGCCCCCATCTCGACGATCTTCACCGGGCCTGAGACCTGGCCGGCGGTTTCACCGAAATGGGTGATCAGGGTGGTGAACCCTTCAATGGTCCGTCCCGTCAGGGCGGTGAAGTCACGGTTGGCCTGGCGGATCACCTCCAGCGGTGAACGGGCGCGGCGGAACTGTTCCTGGCCGCTCGGCAGCAGCTCGGCGCCGATCCGGCCGATGCCGTCGCGGTTGCTGGGGGTGAGGGTGAGGGTCTGGACCTGGCCGCCGCGGTCGGTGCCGAGGATGAGGCTCTCGTTGGGCGAGCTCTTGATCAGGGTCACCAGCGCCCTGACGGCCGCCTGGCCGCCACCGAGGGTCTCGCCGTTCACCACCACGATGCGATCGCCTGGTGCGAGGCCGGCCGCCGCAGCCGCCTGGCCGGGATTCACCGCCGAAATCATCACGCCCGGATTGGTGCTGAAGCCCGAGGGCAGGCCGAGGACCGCGCCCTGGGCCACCAGCACACACCAGGCCAGCAACAGATTGGCGAGCACACCGGCGGCGATCACCAGGGCCCGCTGGGGTAGGGGCCGGTTGCTGAGCAGATCCGGATCGTCCTTGGGGATCGTGCTCTCCTCATCGTCATCGGGGAAGGCGACGAAGCCGCCGAGCGGAATCGCCCGCAGGGCGTAGGTCACACCGCGTCGGTGCCGTTCGATCAGCGCCGGGCCGAACCCCACCGAGAAACCGCTCACGCGGATCCCCTGCAGGGTTGCCGCGAAGAAATGGCCGGCTTCATGCACCACCACCAGACCGGCCAGGATCAACAGGGCCTTGATCACATCCATCGATCAGCAGCCAGCGTCATCCACGCCCCCATTGTGAAGGGCTGGCCCTCAGGACGGCGTGGCCGTCAATGCCGGAGCGCCGAAATAGGGGATGAGGGCACTGGGCAGCCGCACCGAGCCATCGGCCTGCTGGCCGGTTTCCAGCAGCGCCGCCATCGTGCGACCGACCGCGAGGCCACTGCCGTTGAGGGTGTGCACCAGCTGGGTGCCCCTGGCCTCCTTGAGCCGGATCGAGGAGCGCCGGGCCTGGAAGTCGCCGCAGACACTGCAGCTGGAGATCTCCCGGTAGGAGCCGGCACCGGGCAACCAGACCTCGAGGTCGTAGGTGCGGGCGGCGGAGAAGCCGAGATCACCGGTGCAGAGTTCGATCCGGCGGTAGGGCAGCTCCAGGGCCTCCAGGATCGCCTCGGCGTCGGCTGTGATCTGCTCGTGGGCGTCGCCGGAGGCCTCGGGATGGCAGAACCAGTAGAGCTCCACCTTGTTGAACTGGTGCAGGCGGATTAAACCGCGGGTG
>CAIXOZ010000118.1 GCA_903921295.1 uncultured cyanobacterium
ACCTGTTCGATCAGCTTGCTCCCCAGGCCGTCCACATCCAGCGCTCCCTTGCACACCCAGTGACGCAGGGCACCGCGCAGGATCGCCGGGCAGCTGCTGTTGACGCAGCGGGTAGCGGCTTCGCCCTGCTCGCGCACCAGCTCCGAGCCGCATTCCGGGCAGGCGTGGGGAAGTTTCAGGCGTTGGGCTCCGCTGGGCCGCAGCTCCGGCAGCACCCGCACCACCTCGGGAATGATCTCGCCGGCCTTGCGCACCACGATCGTGTCGCCGGCATGCAGATCGAGCTCCGCCAGGCGATCGGCATTGTGCAGGGTGGCGCGGCTCACCGTGGTGCCGGCCAGGGGCACCGGCTCGAACTCGGCCACGGGGGTTACCACCCCCGTGCGGCCCACCTGGCAGCTGAGGCGCAGCAGCTTGCTGGGGGCCTCCTCGGCGGGGTACTTGAGGGCGATCGCCCATCGCGGCGCTTTCTGGGTGAAGCCGGCGGCGTCCTGCAGGCGCAGGTCGTCGAGCTTCACCACCACGCCGTCGGTGGCGTAGGCCAGCGTCCGCCGCCCCTCCTCCCAGCGGGCAAAGAAGGCCTCCACCGCCGCCAGATCCGGCAGGAGCTCGGCCTTGGGGTTCACCTTGAAGCCGGCGGCCCGCAGCCACTGCAGCGCTTCCCACTGTGTGGTGGGTGGCGGCGGATTGCCCGGGCCCGGCTGCCAGCCCTGGGGTAGATGCAGGGTGTAGGCGAAGAAATCGAGTCGGCGGGCGGCCACCACGCGTGGATCGAGCTGGCGCAGGGTGCCGGCGCAGGCATTGCGGGGATTGGCGAACAGCGCCTCGCCGCGTTCGGCCCTTTCGGCATTGATCGCTGCGAAGGTGGCGTCAGGAATCAGGGCCTCACCCCGCACCTCCACCCAGTCGGGGGCATGGTCCAGCTGCAGGCGCAGCGGCACCGCAGCGATCGTGCGCACGTTGCTCGTGATCTCCTCGCCCTGCTCGCCGTCGCCCCGGGTGGCGGCCCGGACCAGCAGGCCCCGGTCGTAGCTGAGGGCCAGGGCGTTGCCGTCGATTTTCAGCTCCCCCACCATCGCCAGGGCCGGCGGCGGCGCGCCCGGCTCAGGCTCCCGGTCGAGCACCTTCAACAGCCGGGCATACCAGGCCTCCAGATCGTCGAGGCTGAAGGCGTTGTCGAGGCTGAGCAGCCCGATGCGGTGGACCACGCTCTCGAAGCCGGCCGCCGGGGTGGCTCCGACCCGCTGGGTGGGGCTGTCGGGGCGGATCAGCTCCGGATCGTCCAGCTCCAGCTCGAGGAGCTCCCGGTAGAAGCGGTCGTAGACCGCATCTTCCATCTCGGGGGCATCGAGCACGTAGTAGGCGTGGGCGGCCCGGTTGAGCAGCTGGCGCAGTTCGGCGGCGCGGGCCTCGGGATTCGGGGCACTCATCGCTCGCAGGGAATCACTGAGTGGGCATCTTGGGCGGTCATGGCCCGGGTCCGTCATCGCACCGAGCGCAGGTGCCGGCCCCGGTGCTTCTCAGCTGGTGGCCACGCGCGTGATCCGATCGACCCGCCAGGTCTCATCGACCTTGGTGAAGGTGAAATCGAGGGGAAGCTCCTCGTTGCTCTCCGATTTGAGTTTGACCGTCAGGATGATCTGGTTGTCCTGCATCCGCGGTTTGCCCGACTTGAGGTTGCGGTAGCGGTTGAGCTGCAGACCGGCCAGGAAGCGGATGAACTGCTGGCGATTGACGTGCGAGCGGTAGTTCTTGGTGGTCAGGAGGTAGGCGCCATCGATCTGCCCGGAGGCGATCTGGGTGAAGAACTGCTTGATCAGGGGATTGATCCCCCGGGCGTCGAGCACCAGCTTCACCGCTGTGATGGTCCAGTAGAGGAGAAGGGCGCCGGCACCGGCCAGCAATGCCTTCGAGCCGATCTCACGGGCCAGACCCCAATCCATCACGTGTGCCTTTCTGCGGAGCGGTCCAGAGTCTGACCGACGGACTGGCCAGAATGTCGGCCCGGCTGGAACTCTCTGCTGCAGCATGCCCCTCGAACCGCTGCTGCCCCTGTTCCACCGGCTCAATCGCGAGCACTTCCAGGGCAGCCTCGCCCCGGAGGGGAGGCCCCTGGTGGATCTGCGCTGGAGCGATGGCAGGCTTTCGCGCACGGCCGGTTTCTATCGGCGCGGTCGCCGGGCCAGCGGGGAGGATCTCTGCGAGATCGTGCTCTCCAGGCCGCTCCTTGATCCCCTGCCCCGGGAGGCCACCCTCAGCACGCTCTGCCACGAGATGATCCACGCCTGGGTGGATCGGGTGCTGCAGGTGCGCGAGGTGCATGGCCCCTGCTTCCGGGCCTGCATGGCCCGGATCAATGCCTCGCAGCAGCAGTTTCAGATCACCCTGCGCCACCGCTACCCGCTGCCGCGACCGCAGCGCGGTCCCCGCTGGCTGGCCCGTTGCCCCTGCTGTGGGGTGGAGGCGCCCTACCAGCGGCGGGTGCGCGGGCTCGCCTGTCGTCTCTGCTGTGAGCGGTTCCATGGCGGTCGCTGGCATCCCAGCTGTGTGCTGGTCTACGCACCCGGTCCCGGGGCCGCCTCGGTGCCGATATCCGCAGATCTGGCCGGATCCCCCGCTGCGCTCGAACCGCCGTTCCGGGCTGAGCCAACGCCTGGATCCGCCGCACCACCGTCGCGGCCCGAACAGCGGTCGCCGCTGGAACCAGGGACCGTGAGCCTCCACGCCCAGGGTCTGACTCGGTAGCGTGAAGTTCTGGTGGAACCCTTCTGTGGTGGAACCGTTCAGCAACCGGCCCGATCGGCGCCCGCGGGCACCGTTGGCAGCCAGGGGCGCCGATCCGCTGGATCAGCGCCTCGACCGTCTGCTGTCGGCCGGGCGCCAGTTTGTGGATGGCGTCTCTGGTGCTCGCCCCGGCGGTCGCAACCGTGAGGGTCGTCCGGGGGGGCGCCCCGGTTTTGAGGGCCTGGGGCGCTGGGTCGAGGACCGGCTCGACTGGTTGCTGGAGGAGGACGATGAGTGGCGCGAGCCCTGGCAGCAGGATCGCCCGCCTCGCCAGGTCAGCGATCTGCGCGGTGGCGTCAGGCTGCGGTCGGCGCCGGAACCGTCGACTCGTCCGGTCCGTTTCAATGATCCGGAGCTGATCGACCGCCAGGACCATGTCGGAGCTCCGGCCCAGGCGGCGACACGCCTGCAGGCCAGCTCCTCGCGCTCCCGCCGTCCGCTCGAGGCGCTCTCACGCCGCCAGCCTCTGCAGGTGCAGGCCCCTCAGGAGGACTGGCCTGACCCCGAGGACTTCCAGGTGTCCCGCTGGCAGCGGCAGGCACCCGCCCAGCCCTCGTTCGAGTCCGTCACGGCCCGGCAGTCGCAGGGTTCGGTTGCCCCGAGGGAGCCTGGCGATCAGGCCGGCCCCGGCCGGCCCTTGCCCCGGTCCACCCGTCGGCGCGACTGAGGGTGGTCGCCAGCCACCCGTCAGTGGCGGGTGCTTCCCTCGTTGCTGACGCTGCTGCTGCGATGCCGGGCACCCCGGCCAGCCCCGGCGCGGTTGCGGCGGGGTTCCGGCACCTGGAAGGCGCTGCCCACGGCGCGCAGCCCCTGATTGACGGGCGCCACCAGCTCGGTCGGCAGATCGCTGGCCATTTCGGCGGCGGTGGTGCAGATCGAGGGCGACCCCTCGTCGAGGGCGCTGAGCAGGGTCACCCATTGCTGCACGAGGGTGTGGGTTGCCATCGGTCTGAGGCCGTTGGCCTCGAGGATCGGGCCGCAGCCCTGCTCGGCCCAGAGAGGGCCGTGACGCGGTCGGGCGGGCTGGTGCTGGAAGGCCAGACCCTGTTCAAGGGCCAGATCGGTGGCGGTGCCGTCGGCCTGGCGCAGGCCCGCGTCATGGAGCAGTCGGCCGCATTGAACGGCGGAGATGCCATAGAGACGACCGAGGGCCGTGAGGCTGACCCAGGAGGCGGGGTGGCTGGAGGACGGAGTCATGGGAGTGGCGCGAGTGCCCCCATGCTGGCTCCAGCACACATCCGGTCAAGCTGTCAAGTCCTTTTGGGTCTGTTTGGTAACACGACGCCCGATCGCTTGCCGGCCGGGTGGTGGCGAGGCGGCCTTCGGGCGTGACGGGGGTCAGGGAGTCCCACGTCGCCGAGCCTGGGGCCCCGGCGTTCAGCCTTCGCGCAAGGCCCGGGCCGGAAGCTCGCCGGCCCTGCCGAGCCACTGTTCCAGCCGCGGAGAGAAGACCTCGCGGATCACGGTCAGGGGGCGGCCGGCGCGGAAGAAGCGGTAATGACGGCTCCAGAGCGGTCCACTCGCCTCCAGCCGTTGTTGCAGCCAGGGGGCCTGCACCAGCGCCAGCCCATCCACCTCCCGGAACAGTTCGGCGCGGTCACTGGTGAGGCTGGTCCAGATCGGCTGTTCGCGTTGTCGGAGGTGATGGTCGGCCTGCGCGCAGTTCCACCAGCTTTCGGCCCAGGCCAGGGTGGTGGAGCCGCAGCAGAGCCAGACCTGGCGCCTCAGCAGGGGACCGGGCAGCTGGGCGCATTCCGGAGGGGCAGCGAGGGCGGCCAGGGGGTCGCGCGGATCCTCGGGAGCCATGGCGATCAGTTCGATCCGCACCGGATGTCCACTCAGCACCTGCAGATGGCGGGTGGGACTGCCGTCGCCCAGCAGCAGCAGACGCCAGGGACCGCTCAGCTGCTGGGCCTGTTCGCCGGCCAGCACCTCCTGGAGCGAGGCCTGCCAGAGGATCTGCGGAGACGGCAGCAGTCGCGCTGGCGTGACGGTCATCGCCGCAGGCGGGAGGAGCGCCACCCTAGGCAGCCCTCAGGGAGCGCTGCTGATGCTCAGGCGGCGCTGCTCGCCGCCGCGCACGATCAGCACCGAATCGCCGCTGGTGGCCCGCAGCCGCCAGCCGCTGCCTCCGATCAGTTCACCGATCGCCGCACTGGCGGAGGCACCGCCGACCTGAAAAATGGCCGAGCCGCCCCTTCCCTGGGAGTGGATCACTCCCACCAGCACGGGCGCAGGTCCGGTCGGACTCGGAGGGCCTGCGGTGGCGGCCGCAGGGCCGGCGGCAGGCGCCGCTGCCGTGATCCGCGGGCTCGGGGGAACGCGCAGCACCTCGGCCCGGGGGGCGGAGCTCTGCGGCAGCTGCCCCAGCTCCGTGATCCAGTCGTCGCTGGGGGGAGGCGGTGGCAGTTCAGCGCCCCGGTCGTCACGGGCCTGGGCGGTCGGCACCGGTTCGCTGAGTGCCCGCAGGCGCTCCAGCAGCAGCAGGTTGCGTTCCTGGTTGAGGGCGGTTTCGCTGTGGTTGAGGTTGCGCATCAGCACCCCCACCAGCACCAGCAGCGGCAACGAGAACAGGGAGCCCCAGAGCAGCAGCTGGGTGGTGGTGGGCTGGCCTGAGGGCGTGCTGACGCCGGAGGCCTGGGGGGCCGCTGCGCCCTGCGCGTCGAGCGGAACGTCGGCACGCCCCCTCACGGCCCGGGGGGCGCCTGGTGCTGGCAGGCCCGCGCTGAACACGTCCGGGAGGGTCTGTTCCTCCTCGTCCTCCGCCCAGGGCGGCTGCACCACCACGTCGATCGCAGGTTGCGCCTGCGCCGGTGGGTCGCTGGTGTTGCGAGCGGCGATCCCAGCCGGGCTGGCGATGCGGCGGGCCTGGTCGAAGGGTGTCGCGTCCTGGGTGGTGCTCTCGCTGCCCTGCCTGCCGCCGAAGACGCGGTCCATCACCTGTTCGGCGCGCAGCTCCCAGAACCCAGAGGTCTGGGTGATCCGTGCGGTGGCGGGACGCTGGCGCGACACGGTGCCTGGGCGGCTTTGGAATGACGGCAACGCTACCCAGCCACGCTTGGATCGGCCTGCCGCCGCTGCCTCTGCAGTTCAAGCCAGAGCATCAGGGCGGTGACATCGGCGGCGCTCACACCGGGGATCCGTGAGGCCTGACCGAGGTTCAGCGGTTGCCGTGCCGTCAGCTTCTCGCGCGCTTCCCGCGAGAGCGTGCTGATACCGGCGTAATCGATCCCTTCCGGAATCGGGCGGTGCTCCTGCTTTTTCACCTGCTCGATCTGTTGCTGCTGACGGGCCAGGTAGCCGCTGTACTTGATGTCGATCTCGGCGCCGTCGCGCACCTCCCGCGCCAGCGTCGCTTCGGCCAGGCCGTGACGCACCAGGTCGGCGCTGTGGAAGCCGGGGCGCCGCAGCAGATCGGCGAGGGTGATCGATCCCTTGATCGGCGCACCCGTCTCCGCTTCAACGGCGGCGGCGGCTGGATCGCTGCCCTTGAGGCGGATGCTCTCGAGCCGATGCGTCTCGGCGGCGATCGCCTCCTGCTTGCGCAGGTGCAGCTCCCAGCGCCGGTCGTCGATCAGGCCCAGCTCCCGCCCAAGGGGGGTCAGGCGCCGGTCGGCGTTGTCGCCGCGCAGAACCAGCCGGTATTCGCTGCGGCTGGTGAGCACCCGGTAGGGCTCCCGCAGATCCCGGGTGATCAGGTCGTCGATCATCGTGCCGATGTAGCTGCCTTCCCGCGGGAAGTGCACCGGGCTCTGGCCGCGGATCAGCCGCACGGCATTCAGGCCGGCCACCAGCCCCTGGGCGGCCGCCTCCTCGTAGCCGGTGGTGCC
>CAIXOZ010000119.1 GCA_903921295.1 uncultured cyanobacterium
AGGATCAGCAGCACCAGCACAATCGCAAGACCGAGGGCATCCACCACACCCTCAACGGCCGATTGAATGAATTGACCGATGTTGTAAATCTGCTTGACCGTCACGCCTGGGGGCACGGTGGTGGTGAATTGATTCATCACCTCAACCACAGCATTCGACACATCGAGCGCGTTGCTCTCCGGTGTCTGGAACACCGCGATCGTCATCGAGGGATACCCGTCCACATCCACCGCCTGCTGGGCAAACGTGTTGAAGCCATAGGTGGCTCCACCAACGTCCTTCAGGCGCAGAAGGTTGCCCTGGGGTGTGCGACCGACGATCAGATCATTCAGCTCATCAATCGAGACCAGGTTTCCGTTGTTTTTGACCAGGATCGGATAGCTGTACATCTGGTCGCCACCAGCGGGGGGACCGCCCACAAGACCACCGATCGCCACGGAGTTCTGACTCTTGACCGCCGTCACCACCTGATCGGCCGTCAGCTGATTGGCGGCCAGCTTCTCGGGATCGACGAACAACCAGAACGCAGGGCTGCTGCCCCCTAGAACACTGACGTTGGCGACCCCATCAACCCGTTCAAGCTGGTAATAGAGGTTCTGATAAATCAGTCCGTTGAGGTAGGGAGCATCAAACTGACCATCGCTTGAGCTCACCTGATAGGCCAGCAGAATCGATGGCGTGCTTTGCATCACCGACACACCGGTGGCTTGCACCTGCTGCGGCAGCTGCGGCATCGCCAGGGAAACACGGTTCTGAACATTCACCTGGTCAATGTTGATGTCAGTGCCCTCCTGGAAATAGACCTGCACCTGGCTCTGGCCCTGCATGGTGCTGATCGAGGAGATGTAGGCGGCACCCGGCACACCGTTGATCTGCTGTTCAAGCGGATTGGTCACCGCCTGCTCGGTGACCAGGGAATTGGCACCGCCATAGTTGGCGGTCACCTGAATCAAGGGCGGCGCAATGTTCGGAAGGTTTTCAATCGAGAGGGTCGGAATCGCAATCAGACCGACCAGAACGATGAGAATGCTGCAGACGGTGGTCAGAACCGGCCGCTTGATGAAATTATCAGAAAAAGACATCGGGGCCCCTCAAGGATTAACGGTGGAAGGAGCCAGTCGCACCGGCATGCCGGAGCGCAGCAGAGCTGTGTTGCTGATCACGACCCTGTCGCCGCGTTTCAGACCGGTGAGCACCGGGTAGCGGTTGTCCTCCAGCGTTCCGAGCTGCACCGGCGTCTGCACGACGATCGGTGTGGTCGGCGGCAGGGATTCCAGCGTCTGCTTCTGCTTTTCAGGAATCTGCTCGGACGCCTTGATCTTCGGCAGCACCACCGAGAGCGGGAAGATTCGATAGACAAACGGCTGCTGGGCCTGGAACATCACCGCCTGCACGGGCACCGACAGGGCCGTGCTGGTGCTGAGCACGATCCTGTTCTTGACGAACTGGCCGGTCTTCAGACGGCCGGTGAGATTGGGGAAACTGGCCTTCACCAGCACGGTGTTGGGCGACTGGCTGGTGCCGCTGACGCCGTAATAGGGCGAGATGAAGACCACGCGGCCGCTGCCACTGACGGCGTCATTCCCCTGGGATTGCAGTTGCACGGACTGTCCGATCTTCACCAGGTTGGCCTGGGTCGCCGGGATGTCCATCAAGGTCCACAGCGTGCTGTTATCGGTGATGCCGGTGATCGCCTGACCCTGACGCACGTAATCACCGAGCTTGACGGTGTCGAGCGAGCCGAGCTGACCGGCGATCGGTGCCGTCACGTACTTGTACCCAAGGGTGGCCGCGGAGGCGCGCACCTGATCGCGGCTCTTGATCGCCTGGGTGATGTAGAAGTCCATGTCCTTGGCGGACACAGCGCCCTGTTGATTGAGGAAGACGTAACGCTCGGCATTGATGCGGTCCTTGTCCGCCTCGGCGCGGCTGGCATTCAACGCCGCCGATTCCTGAACATTGTCGAGTTCAAGAATCCGTTGACCGGCTCGCACCTGCTGGCCTTCCACCGCAAGGATCCGCACCACCCGACCGTCGGCTTCCGGCCGCATCGCCACGTTGGTGGTCGATTCGAGCTTGCTCACCACATCGATCGTGGGCGAGAAGCTGGCCGTGCCCACCACGGTGCTCTGCACCAGCATCGGGGCTCGGGCCTGGTGAGGAGGGCTGCAAGACGCCAGGACCAGCAGAGGGGCCATCCAGGAGACCCGGCGCATCAGGGGCAGCGTCACAAGCCAGAGCAAGCGTTGCCGTCAAACTAAGGGTTGAATTCGTTTTCGTCGCCCACCCATCCGGGGAATCTGAGGAAGTGTGATGGCGGATCGATCCAGCACCGGCGACGGCATCACCGACCTCTTTCGCCATCACGGCGAGCAGCAACGTCAGCGCCTCGCGCCGCTGGCCGATCGCCTACGGCCGCGCAGCCTCGACGACTTCGCCGGCCAGGAGGCCATTCTCGGTCCGGGACGCCTGCTGCGACGAGCGATCAGCGCCGATCGGGTCGGCAATCTGATCCTGCACGGCCCGCCAGGGGTCGGTAAGACCACCCTGGCCCGGATCATCGCCGGCACCACCCGCGCCCACTTCAGCAGCCTCAATGCGGTGCTGGCCGGAATCAAGGATCTGCGGCTGGAGGTGGAGGCCGCCCGCGAGCGGCTGGATCGGCACGGCCTGCGAACACTGCTGTTCATCGATGAGGTGCATCGCTTCAACACCGCCCAGCAGGACGCCCTGCTGCCCTGGGTCGAGAACGGCACCGTCACCCTGATCGGCGCCACCACGGAGAATCCCTACTTCGAGGTCAACAAGGCGCTGGTCAGCCGTTCGCGCCTGTTCAGGCTGCAACCGCTCGGCGAGGAGCACCTGCGCCAGCTTCTGGCGAGGGCCCTGAGCGACCGCGATCGCGGCTACGGCGAACGGGAGGTGGCGATCAGCGAGGCGGCGATCGCCCACCTGGTGAGCAGCGCCGGTGGTGATGCCCGCAGCCTGCTCAATGCCCTGGAACTGGCGGTGGAAACCACCGAGGCCGGCACCGACGGCGTGATCCGCATCGATCTGGCGATCGCCGAGGAATCGATCCAGGAGCGGGCCGTGCTCTACGACAAGCAGGGCGATGCCCACTTCGACACGATCAGCGCCTTCATCAAGTCGCTGCGCGGTTCCGATGCCGATGCCGCCCTGTTCTGGCTGGCCCGGATGGTGGAGGCAGGCGAGAACCCGCGCTTCATCTTCAGGAGGATGCTGATCGCCGCCGGCGAAGACATCGGCCTGGCGGATCCGCAGGCGATTGTCGTGGTGGAGGCCTGCGCCGCGGCCTTCGAGCGGGTGGGGCTGCCGGAGGGTCTCTATCCCCTGGCCCAGGCGGCCCTCTATCTGGCCGGCACCGAGAAGAGCAACAGCGTGCTCGGCTTCTTCGATGCCCTGCGCAGCGTTCGCGAGAGCAACCGCCAGGACGTGCCATCCCACCTGCGCGACAGCCATCGCGATGGCCAGGGCTTCGGCGATGGCGTCGGCTATCGCTATCCCCATGCCTACGCCGAGCACTGGGTGGCACAGCAGTACCTGCCCACCGCCCTGCAGGGGCAGGTGTTCTGGCAACCGGGCCTGCTCGGCTGGGAAGGCCAGCAGCGGCAGCGGCTGCAGCGCCGCAGGGCCGCCCAGCTGGCAGCGGCGGCCGAATCCCTGCTCGGAGATCAGGAGATCCTCAGCAGCAGCCCGGAGGATCCCCAGCTCGAGCGCTGGTTGCAGCGGCAGGCGGTGGCGGAAGGGGAGCGCCTCGACCAGTTGCGGCAACGGTTCTGGCGCGAGGCCAACTGGCAGCGCCACGACCGGGTGCTGGTGCTCGGGGGGCGCACCCTGCTCTGGGCCCTGGACCCGCTGCGGGCCACCCCCGAAGGCGGGGTGGTGATCGCCGTGGCCTCCGAGGCAGATCGGGAACGCTGCCGGGCCCAGATCAGCCTGCTCGACAGCCTGCGGCAGCCGCGGCTGATCACGGTGCCATCCCAGGCACCACTGCAGCTCAGCCAGGCTCTTGAGGCGGGGGAGCGCTTCGAGTGGATCGCCGCTCGCCAGCCGATCCTCGACCCGGGTCCGGAGTCCCTCAGGGCATGGTGCGCAGCGCTCGCCCCCCTGACCACTCCCCAGACCCAGCTCCGCCTGTTGTTCAGCGATGCACCGCTGGGGCCGGCCGCTGCCCTGCTCGCCGGCCATGCCGGTGCCCTGAGTGCGAGCGAGCGGCGCCTGCTGGAGGAGACGATCACACTGGAGCAGCCCCCGGAGGCCAACGCGGGCGAAACGCCCCGGCTCGTGGAGGACCTGAGCCAGCAGCTGCACGCAGCCGGCTGGATCCTGCAGCCGGAGCGCTGGAACGAGGCCCTGCAGCTGGACCTGAGCGACGCCGTTCTTGAACGCTGGTTGCGAGGTGACAGCCCCTACCAACAGCGGGTCGGCGCTGCGCTCGGGTCGAAACGGTGGTCGCAGCTTGCGGCATTGCTGCGCCGTTTCCGCGGTCAGCGCCTGCCCCAACCGCTGGAGCACACGCTGCTGCGCGGCCGGCATTCCCCTTAGGCTCAACGGCCTTCCTCAGTCTCGGCCATGGCCCTGGAGATCGGCAGTCCCGCCCCCGCCTTCACCCTTCCCGATCAGAACGGCAACGCCGTCAGCCTCTCTGATTTCGCCGGCCAGCGGGTGGTGATCTATTTCTATCCGAAGGACGACACGCCGGGGTGCACCAAGGAAGCCTGCAACTTCCGCGATCAGTGGTCAACCCTGCAACAGCACGGCATCCAGGTGCTGGGGATCAGCAAGGACACGGCCGCCAGCCACAGCAGGTTCATCACCAAGTACACCCTGCCCTTCACCCTGCTCAGCGATGCCGAGCCCTGCCCGGTGGCGAGCAGCTACGACAGCTATGGCCTGAAGAAATTCATGGGCAAGGAGTACATGGGCATGTCCCGCACCACGTTTGTGGTGGCTCCCGATGGCACTCTCGAGAGGATCTACTGGAAGGTGAAGGCCGAAACCATGGCCGATCAGATTCTCAGCGATCTGGGACTCAGCTGAGCGGCGCCAGACGGATCAGGGCCTCCATCGCCAGATCGGGGGCCTCGACCACCGCCACCCCGGCGTCCCTTAACAGCGGTGCCAGCTGTGGCCCATCGCCTCCGGTGATCCAGAGCTGCAGGCGATCCATGCCCTCCCGGTCGGGGCAGTGACCGGCCGTGCGTTCGCCTGGGGCGGACGCCGAGGAGCCCTCGCCCCGCACCAGCTGACGGTGGGCCTGCAGCACCGCCGCGGCCAGTCCTTCGAGCACGCCGACCCTCATCGCCTCAGCGGTGCCCACCGGCCAGCCCCCTGTAGAAGGGGCTCCAGCCGGAGCGCCGGCAGCCGCCTGCGGATCCGGCAGCAGATCCGGCAGCAGAGCGGTGCCTGCCGCCATCGCCCGCCACTGCAGTGCCGCACCGGCCAGCAGACGCCCACCGAGAAAACGCCCCTGTTGGCCGACCAGGGTCAGGCTCAGCACGGTGCCGGCATCGGCCACCAGCACCGGTGCCGCCAGCAGCTGCTGCTGACGGCACCAGGCCTGCCAGCCCACAAGGGCCCGATCAACGCCGAGCCAGGGAGGCGTTCCCTCCAGAGGCACCTGCGGGGTGAACAGGCGCCTTTGCGCGGGCAGCACCGTGTTCCATCCCTCCGGCACGGAGCCAACGGCGGCCCAGGCGAGGATCTTCCCGCCGTCCCAGGCCCCGGACGCTGCCGGTGGAGCATCGCCGCAACACCATGGAGCCGGAAAGGCCTCGCCAGCGGCGACTGCGCCTGTGGCGACCGGAACGGGCTGGGCAAGGGTCCGGGAGGCGTCGAACAACGTCGGCGGCCCTGTCGCCGGATCCAGGCGCTCCGCCCAGTGCCAGCGGCTGTTACCGATCAGCAGCACCCGGGCGCTGCGGCCGGACATCTCAGATCCCCTCGCCCATCTCCCCGGAGAGATGGATGCCGCATTCCTGCTTCAGTCCACCGAAGCGGGTGGCGCGGCCACTGGTCTGACCGTCATCGGGCGCACTGGAATGCAGATCTCCGACGGTGGAATAACCCTGGGCGAAGAGCGGATGCTGGGGCAACTCGTGCTCTTCCATGTAATAATAGACATCGCGGTTGGTCCAGCTGAGGAGGGGACGCAACGACCAGCGCCGACGGACGCCATCGAGCAGCGCCATGGTGCGACGGTGGTCGGTCTGGCCGCCACGCACACCACTGGCCCAGCAGCGAACCGCAAGACGCTCCATGGCGGCCTCCAGGGGCTCCACCTTGCGGAGGCGGTGATAGGTGGTGAGGTCATCCACCGAACCCGTCTCCCAGAGGCGGCCGTGCAGGGCTTCCATCCGCGCCGGGCTGAGCTCGGCCTGGGCCACCTGCAGATTGAGACCGAAACGCTCGGTCAGTTCGGAGGCGTAGCGGTAGGTCTCCGGATGGAGATAACCGGTGTCGACCCAGATCACGGGAATCGAACGGCTCACCTGACTGACCAGGTGCAGCATCACCGCCGACTGGATCCCGAAGCTGGTGGTGAGGGCAAAGGCCTCACCGAAGCTGTCGTAAGCCCAGCGCACCCGAGCCAACGGGTCCGCCTCCTGCAGCTGGGCCAGGGCCGTCGCCGGGTCGATCGGCTGGCCGTGGCGATCGGGGGGCAGGGCCGGATCAGGGGCACCGGAGGCTGCCGGAACTGGGGCCGAGGTCAGGGTGGAGCGATCAGACATGAGGCCATCATCGCCTCTGAGGGGGGGTTGGCTGGTTAGGGTTCGCCAACCAGACCCCACGCCCAGGCCCCATGGCGGACAACACGTCGGGCGCAGCCCGTCCGCCGAGCCCGACCGGCGCCGATCCGGCCACCTGGACCACGGGCACCAGCGGCACGAAAGCCCAGCCTCCAACCAATGCGGAATCCATCCGCGCAGCCGATGCTGAGGCCCATGGCGCCCATCGGGTGGTGATCGTGGGCGGAGGGTTTGCAGGGCTCTACACGGCCCTTGCCCTGGCCCAGAAGCCTGGCCACCCGCCGATCCTGTTGATCGAGCCGAACGAACGGTTCCTGTTCCTGCCGCTGCTCTACGAACTGCTCAGTGGCGAGTTGCGCCGTTGGGAGATCGCGCCGCTGTACGACCGGCTCCTCGCCAGCCAGGGGGTGGCCTGGCTTCGCGATCGGGTCATCGCCATCGACACCGACCGCCGCAGCCTGCGCACCGCCTCAGGCCTGGAGCAGGGATATGGCCGGCTGGTGCTCGCCACCGGCAGCCAGCTGAACAGCTTCGGCATTGACGGCGTCGCCGAGCATGCCCTCAGCTTCCGCAGTCTTGAGGATGTCGATCGTCTCCAGGCCCTGATCGCCCGGCTGCGCAAGGACAGACGCCCTCTGCAGCGGCTGGCGATCGTCGGCGCCGGCCCCAGCGGGGTCGAGCTCGCCTGCAAGGTCGCCGACCTGCTGGAGGGCGCCGCCGTGGTCGAACTGATCGAGCAGGGCCCCACAGCGCTGCCGGAGTGTCGGGCCTTCAACCGCGAGCAGGCCCTTCTCGCCCTGCAACGGCGGGATGTGCGCCTCCGCACCCGCACCCGGGTGCGGGCCGTGATGCCGGATCACCTGCTGCTGAGTCCCGTCGGGACCGCCAACGATGGCCGGGACGACCGCTTGCCCGTGGATGCCGTGATCTGGACCGCCGGGTTCCGGG
>CAIXOZ010000120.1 GCA_903921295.1 uncultured cyanobacterium
CGCCAAGGAGACCCCAAGCAGGGCCGCCCCGATCAAGGAGCCGCGCCGCAGCAGCCGACCGGTCTCCCCTGGCACCGGTTCGGCCAGGCCCAGTTCGGCGCGACGCTCCCGCAACAAATCCAGGCCGGCCCCCGGTGGGGCCGCGAGCACGGGCACCACAGGCAGATCAACGCGCTTCAGGCGCTCGACGCCTCCGGCCTGCAGCAGCGCCTCCAGGCCCTCCTGCGCCGCCAGGGGGCCATGCAGCCACCAGCGCTCCTGGGAGGCCATGGGGAGGTTCTGCCGCTGACGCAAGAACTGGATGCAGCGCTGCACGGCCGTCACCAGAGCGATCACGCTCTCCGGCTGGAAGGGCTGGCCAACACTCGGCAGCACCCGCTCGTAGCAGGGCAGGCCATCGGCCACCAGAAGCAACCGGCTCATGGTCGGTTCCAGGGCCACCAGCACCTGGAGGACCCCACGATCCGTCGGTCCGAGCAGGGTCTTCAGGGCCTGCCATTCGACCGTTTCCGTGGGCTGGAGCCGATCGAGCTGGGCCCCTGCACCATCAAACACGTCGATCCAATCGCGCACCAGGCGCCGGGGTGCCGCCACCAGCAGCGCCTGCGACGGGGTGCCCGGCAGGGGCTGGATGTCGAGGTACGCCTCCTCCAATCGGAACGGCAGGCGCAGATCCGGATCGAGGAGACGGATCGCCTCGGCCGCCTTATCGGGCCATTCCCCCAGCGGCCACTGAATCACCCGCCAATGGGCCGCCTGGGGGGGGAGAGACGCCCGCACCCTTGGGGTGAGCAGGCCGTGATCCAGCAGCAGATCACCGAGGAAATCGGCGAGGGCGGTGCCGTTGGTGGGCTGCCCCTGAATACAGATCCCCTGGGGCAGGGCCGCGGCCCAGGCGTCGTCGCCCTCGAGCACCTGACCCCGAAGACCGTGGTCCTCGATCGCCAAGACGACGGAGGCAGGGACCAATCGGGCCTTGAGTGCCTGGAGCCTCTCCTGCCAGTCCTCCAGCACCAACACCACCCCGTGACTTGGCGCAGGGTATCGAAGCTTCAGCGCCAGGGAAGACCGGAACCCACCGCTTCTGCAATCGTTCGCAGCCCGTGGCGATCGAGCTGACGCTGAAAACCCTCCAGGATTGCCGGCACCAGGGCCGGCCCCTCGAAGATCCAGCCGGTGTACACCTGCACCAGCGAGGCGCCAGCGCTGAGTCGCTCCCAGGCGGTTTCAGGGGAATCGATACCGCCCACACCGATCAGGGGCAGGGCGGGACCGGCGGTGGCCCGCAGGCGGCGCAGCACCTCCAGGGCGCGATGGCGCAGGGGGCGGCCACTGAGCCCACCGGCTTCCTCCGCCAGGGGACGGCCGGTCTGGATCAGCACGCGACGGTCCAGGCCAAGGCGATGCAGGCTGGTGTTGACGGCGATCACCCCGGCGAGGCCCTCCTCGTAGGCCATGCGGGCGATGGCATCGATGGCATCGTCTTCCAGGTCGGGGGCGATCTTCACCAGCAGCGGCGGACAGCCCGACAGGCGCCTGAGGCGCTCCACCAGCCGCCGCAGCTGCACTTCATCCTGAAGATCCCGCAGCCCCGGCGTGTTGGGGGAACTGACATTGATCACGGCGTAATCCGCCAGGGGCGCCAGCAGCTCCAGGGAGGAGGCGTAATCATCCGGGGCCATCTCCAGAGAGGTGACCTTCGATTTGCCGAGGTTGATGCCGAGCACGGCGGGGCGTTGGCCCGTGGCCGGCAACTGCTGGCGCTCCAGGGTGCGCCGCACGGCCTCGGCGCCGTCGTTGTTGAAGCCCATCCGGTTCAGGGCCGCCCGCTCCGCCGCCAATCGAAACAGGCGCGGGCGGGGATTGCCGGGCTGGCGATGCCAGGTGACGGTGCCCAGTTCGGCGAACCCGAAGCCAAAGTGATGCCAGAGACCGGCCGCCACGGCGTTCTTGTCGAAGCCGGCCGCCAGACCGACGGGATTGGCAAAGCGACAGCCGAAGATCGTCTGCTCCAGGCGGGGATCCTTCCGCACCAGCTCGCTGGCCAGGCCGGCGAGGCTGCCGGCCACCAGGGGCCAATCGCGCCGCAGGGAGGCCTGGGCGAGGGCGGTCAGCGTCAACTGGCTCAGCTGTTCGGCATCGGCGCCGTCGTCTCGACTGAGCAGGGGACCGACGAAACGTCGATACAAACTGCCACTGCTGACCGCGTCCGCCGCTGCCCCGGCAGGGGTGTCGTGTCCGGCCATTGGCTCAACCCCCGCCTGGATGCTCCGATCCTGCCGCGCCACGGTCCAGGCGCCAGCG
>CAIXOZ010000121.1 GCA_903921295.1 uncultured cyanobacterium
CGGCCCAGCTGGAAGATGTGGCCGACTTCAATGCCCCGGCTCGCTTCCAGGTGCTGGTCTGGATCATGCAGACAGCGGTCACCCGGCTGGGCAGCGCGCAGATCCACCACCTCCGGTGCCAGGCCCAGGCCCTCCCAGCTGGCGCCGACCCGGTGCTGGTCTAGGGCGTTGCCCCCGCAGACGAAGGCATTCAGGGCGGCGGCGGTCGCGTCCGTGAGCCTCAGGAAGCTGCCGCGCAGCTGGGGAGGTGCTGCCTTGGCGCCGCCGGCCGCGCCAGCACTCCCAGCACGGGAGGCGGTGTCCGGTCGCTCAGCGCCGGCCGCGAGGACCCCATCGGCGAGGTCCGGGCCGAGGTAACCGAGGGGGAGTGTCGTCAGGTCGAGGCCGAGACCCAGGCGCTTCACCAGGTCGGTGCTGAGGGGTTCGATGGCGAGCAGGGCGCCATGGTCGCCGGCGAGGCGAGCCGTGACGGCATTGGCCAGCTTCACCTCGTTGAGCTGCTGGTCGCCCCGCAGGCTGATCAGCAGCGGCTGATGCAGGCCTTTCTCGAAGCGCGCCAGGTGCAGCAACACCTTCACCGTCTGGCTCGGATCGAAGCCGTGGCCGCGCGCGAGTTGCTCGATGCTGCTCTGCCCGGGGGTCGCCACAGGCTCGCCGGCACCACCGTTGCGGCTGCCGCCGGGCAGCGCCAGGGGCTCCGGTGCCAGGGAGGCCGCCCGCTCCTGGTTCGCGGCATAGCGCCCATCGGCGCTCGCCAGGATCAGGTCCTCACCGGCGTCGGCCGTGACCATGAATTCCTGGCTGGCGGAACCGCCGATGGCACCGCTGTCGGCTTCCACGGCCACGGCCCGCAGGCCGCAGCGGCTGAAGATGCGGCGGTAGGCCCCATCCATCGCTCCATAGGTCTCCCGGAGCGAGGTTTCATCCGCGTGGAAGGAATAGGCATCTTTCATGATGAATTCCCTGCCCCGCATCAGGCCGAAGCGCGGCCGGATCTCATCCCTGAATTTCGACTGAATCTGATAGAGGCAGACGGGAAGCTGCCGGTAGGACCGCAGCAGATCGGCGGCGAGGGCCGTGATCACCTCTTCGTGGGTCGGACCGAGGCCCAGCTCCCGGCCCTGGCGATCGGTGAGGTGAAACATGATTCCCTCCCCGGCGGTGTAGCCCGACCAGCGGCCGCTCCGTTGCCAGAGCTCGGCCGGCTGCAGCTGGGGAAGAAGCGTTTCCAGGGCCCCGGTGCCGTCCATCTCTTCCCGGACCACCGAGGAGATTTTCTGGAGAACCCTCCAAAGCAGGGGAAGGTAGGCGTAGACGCCGGAGGCGACCCGGCGGATGTACCCGGCACGCAGCAGCAGGCGGTGCGAGGGAATCTCGGCTTCGGCGGGGTCGTCCCGCAGCGTCACCAGCATCAGGCGGGAGACGCGCATCGGACTTCATCAACACAAGGTTCGGAAGCTATCACCTGTGCAGCGGAGGCCAGGCGCTGTTGCCGGGGGCCTGGGGGGATCGAAGGGCCAATCCAGGAACCGACCTCCCCGGTGGTTGAGATCACCGAGTCCAAGAATGACCCCTGCTACTGTCACCCCCAATTCCATCGGGTTTAGCAGCTGTCCATGGTCGTCCATTCAGCGTCCGGCGGCGGAATGGGCCTGGCAGCCAGCAACCAGTTCCCCCTGACCCCGGGTCCCTCCCCTGATGGTCCTGCCCTC
>CAIXOZ010000122.1 GCA_903921295.1 uncultured cyanobacterium
GGGGCCGATGAGGTCACCACCGGTGCCTCCAACGACCTGCAGCAGGTCGCCCGCGTCGCCCGCCAGATGATCACCCGCTTCGGCATGAGTGACCGCCTCGGTCCGGTGGCCCTCGGCCGCTCCCAGGGCGGCATGTTCCTCGGCCGCGACATCGCCGCTGAGCGTGATTTCTCCGAGGACACCGCGGCCACCATCGACGAAGAGGTGTCCGAGCTCGTGTCGGTGGCCTACCGCCGTGCCACCGATGTGCTCACCCAGAACCGCGGCGTTCTCGATGAGCTCGCAGACCTGCTGGTGGAGAAGGAGACTGTTGATGCCGAACAGCTGCAGGAGCTGCTGATTGAGCGCAACGTCACGGTGGCTGATTACGTCTGAACCAGGTCCCGGTGCTGAAGCTGCGGCTGCGGCCGCCGCTTCCCTCAGGCACACCCTGAAGCTGGCCCCGGTTCTCTCTGTGCTGCGGGCTGATGACCCGATCACACTGCTCCCCGTTGTGGCCGACCTGGCTGCAGCGGGGATTGTTCATGTGGAACTCGCCTGGTCGGCGGCCAGTCGCTGGTGCTCAGGCGCGGTGGCGTTGCGGCAGCAGTTCCCGCTGCTGCATTTTGGGGCGGCCTCGATCGTGCAGCCCGCAGCTCTCGACCAGGTGGCGGCGGCCGGCCTGGCCTATGCGGTCTCTCCGGTGTTTGATGCGGCGCTGCTTCAGCGCGCCACCGCCCTGGGGCTGGCCTTTGTTCCCGGGGTGATGACGCCCACGGAGGTGCATCAGGCCAGGGGCTGGGGTGCCTCGATCGTGAAGCTGTTCCCGGCCCGTACCCTCGGCCCGAGCTATTGGGCCAGCCTGCGGGCGCCCCTGGGTGGGCTGCCCTTCTGCATTGCCGCCGGTGGTCTCGGTCCCGCCGATGTCGCCCCCTGGCTGGCGGCTGGGGTCGATGCGGTCGCCCTCGGTCAGTCGCTGTTCGATCGCGATGGTCACCTGGATCCCCTGCTGCCGCAGCAGCTCAGGCGGGCGCAGCGCTGATCACCAGAGGCTGCACTGGCCCTGCTGACGCAGCAGGTGATCGGCAAGCACCAGCGCCACCATCGCTTCCACCATCGGCACCGCCCGCGGCAGAACGCAGGGATCGTGGCGCCCCTTGGCGGCCAGGGTCGTGGCCTGACCACTGGCATCGATCGTCTGCTGCTCCTTGCGGATCGTCGCCGTTGGCTTGAAGGCCACGCGGATCACGATCGGCTCGCCGTTGCTGATGCCGCCCTGGATGCCGCCCGAATTGTTGGTGACCGTGCGCAGGCGCCCGCCTTCACTGGGCAGAAAGGCATCGTTGTGCTCACTGCCCTTGAGCAGGGTGCCGGCGAAGCCGGAGCCGATCTCAAAGCCCTTGGTGGCCGGCAGCGACATCAGTGCCTTGGCCAGGTCGGCTTCGAGCTTGTCGAACACCGGCATGCCCAGGCCCACGGGGGGGCGCCGGACCACACACTCGATCACACCACCGCAGGAATCGCCCTCGCGGCCGATCGCCTCAATGCGCTCGATCATCCGCTCCGCCATCGCCGGATCGGGGCAGCGCACGATGTTGGCCTCCACCGCTTCGCTGGTCACGCAAGCCGGATCGAGGCTGGCCTCCAGGTCATGGATCCGCTTCACCCAGGCGATCACCTCGGTGCCGGCGGCCTTGTGCAGCAGCTGGCGGGCGATGGCGCCGGCGGCCACCCGGCCGATCGTTTCCCGGGCGGAGGCGCGTCCGCCACCGCTGCGGGCCTGGATGCCGTACTTCACCTGATACGTGGCATCGGCATGGGAGGGGCGGAACGCCACCGCCATCTCCTGGTAGTCCTGGGGGCGCTGGTCCTTGTTGCGCACCACCATCGCGATCGGTGTGCCCAGGGTGACGCCGTCGAGCAGGCCGCTGAGTATCTCCACCCGATCGTCTTCTTTGCGGGGGGTTGTGATCCTGCTCTGACCCGGTTTGCGGCGGTCCAGCTCGTGCTGGATCGCCTCGAGGTCGAGCTTCAGCCGGGGCGGGCAGCCATCAACGATCACCCCCACCCCGCCACCATGGGATTCGCCGAAGGTGCTGATGCGGAAGAGGGTGCCGAAGCTGCTGCCCATGGACGGATTGCGCTCGGTCGAGCCTACAAACTGGTTGCCATCACCCTTGTCTGAACGTTGCGCAAACAGGAGCGGGCGGCACTGATTCTCCAGCGTCTGCAGGAGCGTTACCCGGAAACCCCGGTTCCCCTCGACCACAGCGATGCCTTCACGCTCCTGGTGGCGGTGCTGCTCAGCGCCCAGTGCACCGACAAGAAGGTGAATGAGGTGACGCCGGCGTTGTTCGCCGCCGGCCCCGACCCGGCGGCGATGGCGGCCCTCTCCGAGGCGGAGATCCTCCACCACATCCGTCAGCTGGGTCTGGCCCGCACCAAGGCCGCCCACGTGCGGCGGCTGTCCCAGCTGTTGCTTGAACGCCATGGCGGCGTCGTACCCGCCAGTTTCAAGGCGCTCGAAGACCTGCCGGGTGTCGGCCACAAGACCGCCAGCGTGGTGATGGCCCAGGCCTTCGGCGTCCCTGCCTTCCCCGTGGATACGCACATTCATCGCCTCGCCCAGCGCTGGGGGCTGAGCAGCGGTGAGAGCGTCAGCCGCACCGAAACCGATCTCAAGCGCCTCTTCCCCAGGGAGGCCTGGAACCGGCTGCACCTGCAGATCATTTTCTACGGCCGTGAGCACTGCACCGCCCGCGGCTGCGATGGCACCGTCTGTCCGCTCTGCCGTGAGCTCTACCCGAAGCGCCGCCGACCGGTGCTCTGGCGACGCCCCTGAGTCAGGCCGGCGGCCCCTCTGCTGGGCCCGCGTCTGACAAACCCCCCGGCCTGGTGGCTGGATCCAGGCACCGTGAATAGGTTCCGAGGATGTTGTCCAGGGCGGGACGGCCCTTGCTGTGATGTCGGATCTGCGCTGCCCGTTCCATGGCCATGCCGCACCGGTGACCCCCTCGAGCACCACCACCAACCAGCAGTGGTGGCCGGATCAGATCAACCTGTCGCTTCTCCATCAGCATCACCCGGCCGCCCATCCGCTCGGGCCGGCCTTTGATTACGCCCGCGCCTTCGCTGCCCTCGATCTGGAGGCCGTGAAGGCTGATCTGCGGGCCCTGATGCAGGACTCCCAGCCCTGGTGGCCCGCCGACTGGGGCCACTACGGGCCGTTGTTCATCCGCCTGGCCTGGCACAGTGCCGGCACTTACCGCAGTGCCGATGGCCGCGGTGGAGCCGCCCATGGCAACCAGCGGTTTGCTCCCCTGAACAGCTGGCCCGACAACACCAATCTCGACAAGGCCCGGCGGCTGCTCTGGCCGATCAAGCGCCGCTACGGCAACGGCCTCTCCTGGGCTGATCTGATCATTCTCAGCGGCACGATCGCCCTGGAGACGATGGGCCTGCGTCCCTTCGGCTTCGCTGGTGGTCGTGTCGACATCTGGCAACCGGAGGAGGACGTGTTCTGGGGGCGGGAGACCCGCTGGCATGGCGATGAGCGCCACGGGTCGGATGGAGCGCTCGAGCAGCCCCTGGCGGCCGTGGAAATGGGATTGATCTATGTCAATCCGGAGGGTCCCGGTGGCCGGCCCGATCCTGTGGCCTCAGGTCGGGAGGTGCGCGACACCTTCGCCCGGATGGGGATGACCGTGGAGGAGACCGTGGCCCTTGTGGCGGGGGGGCACACCTTCGGCAAGTGCCATGGAGCGGCTCCTGCGGAGCATCTGGGAGCGGAGCCTGAGGCGGCGCCGCTGGAGGAGCAGGGACTGGGGTGGCGCAACAGCTTTGGCAGCGGCATCGCGGAGCACACGATCACCAGCGGCCTCGAGGGAGCCTGGAAGCCCCATCCCACCCGTTGGGATCAGGGCTACTTCCAGATGATGTTCACCTATGAATGGGAGCTCACCCGGAGCCCGGCCGGCGCCTGGCAATGGGTGGCGCGCGATGTTCAGCCCGAGCATCTGATCCCCGATGCTCACGTGCCCGGCAAGGTGTCGGCTCCGATCATGACGACGGCGGATCTGTCGCTTCGCCATGACCCGGTCATGGAGCCGATCGCCCGGCGTTTCCATCGCGATCCTCAGGCGTTTGAGGACACCTTCGCCAGGGCCTGGTTCAAGCTCACCCATCGCGATCTCGGGCCCCGTTGTCTGCATCTCGGTCCCGATGTGCCCACGGAGGTGTTGTCCTGGCAGGATCCGCTCCCGGAGGTTGACCACGCCCTGATCGATGAGGCCGATCAGGCGGACCTGCGCCAGAGACTGCAGGCGTCGGGGCTTGGCGTCAGCGAGCTGGTGGCCACGGCCTGGGCGTCCGCCTCCACCTTCCGCAGCTCCGACAAGCGTGGGGGTGCCAATGGGGCCCGGTTGCGCTTCGCCCCCCAGCGCAGCTGGGAGGTGAATGATCCGGATCGCCTGGCGCGCGTGCTGGCGGCGCTTGAGCGGATCCAGCAGGCCTTCCAGGCCTCCTGCTCCGCGGGTAAGCAGCTCTCGCTGGCGGATCTGATTGTCTTTGCCGGTGGCTGGGCCGTGGAGAGGGCGGCATCGGCGGCAGGCCATCCGGTGGTTGTTCCATTCCATCCCGGTCGTGCGGATGCCCGGGAGGATCAGACCGATGCAGCGTCCTTCACTGTCCTCAGGCCCCGCGCCGATGGCTTCCGCAACTGGGAGCCCGAGGGGCTGACGCTCCGGGCTGAGGAGCTGCTGATCGATCGTGCGCAGCTCCTCAACCTCAGTGCCCCGGAGATGACCGTTCTCCTTGGCGGTCTGCGGGTGCTTGGTGCCAACGCAGGCGGCAGTCGCCATGGGGTGTTCACCGAGCGGGTCGGGGTGCTCAGCACCGATTTCTTCATCCATCTGCTCGATCTGGGTATCCAGTGGACACCCACCAGTGCGGCCAACCGCGTCTACGAGGGGCGGCGTCGCGAGGATGGTCGTCTCTGCTGGAGCGCCACCAGGACCGATCTGGTGTTCGGCTCAAACAGCCAGCTGCGGGCGATCGCTGAGATCTATGCCCAGGACGATGGCGCTGAGCGTTTTGTGCAGGATTTCGTGCGCGCCTGGGTGAAGGTGATGGAGCTCGATCGCTTCGATCTCCATCCGGTCGGCTTCTGATCCTGGTCAGACACCTGCTCATGGATCCTGGATGCCCTGGATTCCGCCTGCAGGTCATGACCGGGGCCTCAACGGTTGGGTGAACACCCACCGGTCGCTGGGTGGCCAAGGCCTCTGGGCCGTGCCGATTGTTCACCCCAGTTGCCTTCAGGCCCGATGCCTTGCGCCTGGGCTGAGCTGAGATCGGGCTCCGTCCCTGAGCCTTGAACCCTTTGGCGTCAGGGGCCTTGGCGAGCCACAAAAAAAGGACCCTGACGGGTCCTTTCGTGAAATCCCTGAGAACAGGGGATCGGTTGGATGGGGATCAACGATTCAGAAGGTGTTCCGATCCGTTCAGCCGAGGCTGTTGATCAGCCGATCGCGGGGGCGGTCAGAGCCACGGGGGTGGCATCAGCAGCCGCCAGATCCAGCGGGAAGTTGTGAGCGTTGCGCTCGTGCATCACTTCCATGCCCAGACCGGCACGGTTGAGCACGTCGGCCCAGGTGTTCAGCACACGACCCTGACCATCAAGGATGGACTGGTTGAAGTTGA
>CAIXOZ010000123.1 GCA_903921295.1 uncultured cyanobacterium
CACTGCCACATCCTCGACCACGAAGATCAGGGGATGATGCAGAACGTGCGCATCAGCCTGCCCGATAACGGTGGACCGGCCTGTCCCGCCAACACCCTCGGCCAGCCCCGCGGCGCTCACGCCCACCACTGAATCGGCCTCCTCCAGCCCCGCGGCGGTACCGCCACCACTGATCGGCCTCAGCCAGCCCCCGCCGGCAAGCGCGGACACGCCTCCACCAACGTGCGCGTGATCGCGGCCTGGGGGTTGGCCAGCAGCTGGTCGCCGGGTCCCTCCTCCACGATCCGGCCGCCCTCGAGCACGATCAGCCGCTGGCAGAAACCGCTCGCCAGGGCCAGGTCGTGGGTCACGAACAGCAGGCCAAGCCCCAGGCGCTGTTGCAGCTGGCGCAGCAAGGCCAGAACCTCCGCCTGGATTTCGGCATCGAGCATGCTCACGCTCTCGTCGCAGAGCAGCACCTGTGGCTCCAGGATCAGGGCCCGGGCGATCGCCACCCGCTGCTGCTGGCCACCCGAGAGCTGGCGTGGCAGACGTCCTTCAAAGGCTTCGGGCGGCGTCAGCCCCACGGCCGCCAGCCGTTCCCGCGCCCGTTCCCGGGCCTGGGACCGGTTGGCGAGTCCATGAATCAGCAGGGGGTCGGCCACGGCCTCACCCACCGTCAGTTGCGGATTGAGGCAGGCCAGCGGGTCCTGGAACACCATCTGAAGGCGGCGGCGGGCCAGACGCCGCGCGGCTCCCCGCAGCTGGGCCAGGTCCTCTCCCGCCAGCCTGACGGTGCCCCCCCGGATCGGCGCCAGTCCCATCAGGGCCCGGCAGAGGCTGCTTTTGCCGCAGCCGGAGGCTCCCACCACGCCCAGGGTCTCCCCCTGATGCAGGCGCAGGCTCACCCCGTCGACAGCTTTGTGCCATTGCGGTCGCCAGGGGGGTGACGGCTGGGGATGCCAGCAGCGCAGTTCGTCCACCTCCAGAAGCAGAGATGCTGTTGCTGAGGCCGGCGGTGTTCGCTCCCCCTCCCGCGCGCGCGCGGCGTTCACCAGCCGCCGGGCCAGTGCCGAGTGGGGTGCCGTGAGCAGTTGCCGGCCCGGAGCCTGTTCCACCAGCCGGCCCTGATCAAGTACGGCGATGCGATCGCACCAGCGACCAGCGAGAGCGAGATCGTGGCTGATCAGCAGCAGGGCACTGCCGGTTTCCTCGCACAGGCGGCAGAGCTCGGCCATCACCTGCGCCGCCACCGCCACATCCAGGCTGGTGGTCGGTTCATCGGCGATCACCAGCGGTGGCTGCAGCGCCATGGCCAGGGCGATCGCCACACGTTGGCGCATGCCGCCGCTGAATTCATGGGGGTAGCTGCCGATGCGGCCGGGGCTGATGCCCACCCGCTGCAGCAGGGCCTCGGCCCGCTGCCGGATCAGCGGACGCCGTTGGTGGGGCTGATGGGCGCGGAGGGTATCCGCCAGGTGTTCGCCGATCGTCAGCAGCGGGTTGAGCCGGGTCATCGGGTCCTGGAACACCAGGCCCACCGCTTCCCCGCGCAGCTGCCGAAGGGCTGCTGCGGTCAATGTGCGCGGATCCTGCCCGCAGAGTTCGAGGCCGCCGCCGCTGCTGCTTCCGTCTGGCAACAGCTGCAGCACGGCCCGGGCCACCGTGCTCTTGCCGCAGCCGGAAGGGCCGACCAGCGCCAGGCGTTCGCCCGCCGCCAGCTCCAGATCGAGCCCATCAAGCGTGGGGAGGGCGGCGCCGGGGTAGCGCACCTGCAGCCCGCTGAGCCGCAGCACTGTTGCCGGCTGGGGCCGTTCGGGCACGCGGTCACCGGGGGTTGTCCTGCGACCAGTGTGATCGCGCCGGTGCCGGATTGGTGAATGCGCGGGCGCGGGTCGGGGCGTCTGCCTACGATGGGAAGAACCGCACGGTGCCATGCTCGAGGCGGATTCCCCCAAGGCTGCAGTCTCTGCGGTCCTCCCAGCCACTGCGGCCGCGTCGCCCGATCCGGTCGAGCGTCGTGCTTCGGCGGCGGTGCTGCCGCCGGGGTCAGAGCCTGGTGCCCCATCCGAGCTTGAGCGTGTCCGCAACAGTCGGCGGCTGATCAACGGCCCTGAGGATTACGGCATTCCGCTGCCGGAGTGGCTTCAGCGCTGCATCGAGCATGTGCCTCCCGGTCGGGGCGACAGCTGTCCGACGGATTCCGAGGCCCTGCTGGCCTCCGCTTTTGATTTCGCTTACCAGCTTCATGATGGGCAGGTGCGGGCCAGCGGAGAGCCGTACATCATTCATCCGGTCGCCGTCGCCGATCTGCTGCGCAGCATCGGCGCCAGTGCCGGTGTGATCGCCGCTGGGTTCCTTCACGACGTCGTGGAGGACACCGACGTCAGCGCCGAGGACCTGGAGGCCCATTTCGGCGCCGAGGTGCGGGCGCTTGTGGAGGGCGTGACC
This sequence comes from uncultured cyanobacterium, assembly GCA_903921295.1. GTDB lineage: Bacteria > Cyanobacteriota > Cyanobacteriia > PCC-6307 > Cyanobiaceae > CAIXOZ01. The sequence continues at coordinate 2,431 of CAIXOZ010000123.1, forward strand.
AAGCTCGGCGGCATCCATTTCACCAATCGCACCGAAGCCCAGGCGGAGAATCTGCGCCGGATGTTTTTGGCGATGGCCAGCGACATCCGCGTCGTGCTGGTCAAGCTCGCCGATCGCCTGCACAACATGCGCACCCTCGGGGCGCTGCAACCGGAGAAGCAGCAGCGGATCGCCCGGGAAACGCGCGAGATCTACGCCCCCTTGGCCAACCGTCTCGGCATTGGCCGCTTCAAGTGGGAGCTGGAGGATCTCGCCTTCAAGATCCTCGAGCCGGAGCCTTTCCGCGAGATCCAGCAGCAGGTGGCCAGCAAGCGCAGCGACCGCGAGGATCGCCTGGGCGTCACGGCGGCCCTGTTGCGCGATCGCCTGCGGGAGGTCGGGCTCGAGAACTGTGAGGTCAGCGGCCGGCCGAAGCACCTCTATGGCATCTGGAGCAAGATGCAGCGGCAGCAGAAGGCGTTCCACGAGATCTACGACGTGGCGGCCCTGCGCATTCTCTGCCCCAACCTTGAATGCTGCTACCGCGCCCTGGCGGTGGTGCACGACACCTTCCGGCCGATCCCTGGTCGGTTCAAGGATTACATCGGCCTGCCGAAGCCCAATGGCTATCAGTCGTTGCACACGGCCGTCATCGGTCGCCATCGGCCGATCGAGGTGCAGATCCGCACCGCCGAGATGCATCGGGTGGCTGAATACGGTATTGCCGCCCACTGGAAGTACAAGGAGGGTGGTTCCCCGGCCTCCGGCGATACCGAACGCTTCAATTGGTTGCGTCAGCTCGTTGACTGGCAGAAAGAGGGGGCGGATGACAGCAGCGATTACCTGGCGGCGATCAAGGAAGACCTCTTTGATGAAGAGGTGTTTGTCTTCACTCCCAATGGTGATGTGGTGGGCCTGCGGAAGGGCTCAACCGCCGTTGATTTTGCCTATCGCATCCATTCGGAAATCGGCAATCATTGCCAGGGTGTTCGCATCAACGATCGCCTCTGTCCCCTGGCGACACCCCTGCAGAACGGCGATTTTGTGCAGGTGCTCACCGCCAAGTCAGCCCACCCCAGCCTCGACTGGCTCAATTTTGTTGCCACACCCTCGGCCCGCAATCGCATTCGCCAGTGGTACAAGCGCAGCCATCGTGAGGAGAACATCCGCCGCGGCACCGATCTGCTCGAGCGTGAGCTCGGTCGCGATGGCTTCGATGCCCTGTTGAACGGCGAGGCGATCGCCAAGGTGGCCCGGCGCTGCAACCTCACCGGCACGGAGGATCTGCTCGCGGCTCTGGGCTTCGGTGGCGTCACCCTGCACCAGGTGCTGAATCGCCTCCGCGAGGAGATCAAGCTCGCGAGCAACGCCGCCCTGCCCCCGCTCTCCAACGAGGAACTGGCCCGGGAGGTGGCGGCCCAGGCCGAGCACCAGGCCCCCCCGCAGTCCCTGAGCAGCGGCAGCCCGATTCTGGGGATCGAAGGCCTCGACTACCGCCTCGGCGGCTGCTGCACGCCGCTTCCCGGCGAGCCGATCCTCGGCTCGGTGGCCCTCGGCAATCACGGCATCACCATTCACCGCCAGGATTGCGCCAACCTCAGCCAGGTGCCCGTGGAGCGGCGTCTGCCGGTGCGCTGGAATCCGGCCGTGGATGCCACCCGGCGGCGTTATCCGGTGCAGCTGCGGATCGAGGTGCTCGACCGGGTCGGTGTGCTCAAGGACATCCTCACCCGCCTCTCCGACAGCCGCATCAACGTGTCCGATGCCCGGGTGCGCACGGCCTACGGCAAGCCCGCCCGCATTGATCTCCGGGTGGAGCTGAGCAGCGCCGCCCAGCTCCGCACCACCATCGACCAGATCCGTTCGATGGCTGACGTTCTCGATCTCTGCCGCACCGGCATCGGTTGAACGCTTCGGCGGGGCATGAGCGTTTTGACCCATCCTCCGGGGGGCTGAGCGTTTCTAGGTTTTTGTCGGGCCCATCTGGGCGTGCTCCGCGACGCGATGCTGGCATCAGAGGATCTCTTCAGCCTGGATGCGCTGGTCTGGCTGCAGTCGGGACACCGGGCCGGCGTCCTGGCCGGCGCCCATCAGACCACGATGTCCCGGCGGAGCCGCGAGTGCCTGCAGCGCCTTGGGCTGACCCTGGAGCAATGCGATGGCTCTGAGTCTCAGGAGCCGCTGCAGACCCTGCTGTTGATGGAACGTCAGCTGCACCAGCAGCACCGTCTGCGGGGCGGGGCGCCGCTGCGCCTCCATGCCAATTACTGGGCCCGCTGCGCCTTGCTTGAGACCCTTCCTGCCGACTGGATCGCGCCAGAGCCGGAGAGGGTGAAACCCCACAGCGATCCGCTCCGGCTGCTTGCCGCCGGGATCGTCGATGCCGCCCTCCTCTCCGGACCTGAGGTGCGCGATCTCGATCGCCAGCGCTGGAGCGTGATTGCGATCACGTCGTTGCCCCTGCAGATCCTGGTGCCGGCAGGCCATCCACTGCCCGCGGAGTGGGCCCTGGGCGCCGCCGATCTGGCGGGGCTTGGACCCCTCACGTTCTCGCCGGTGGTGCCCGCTGCCGTGCAGCAGGCGATGCTCCATCTCTACGGACACCTCGGAGCCGGCCGCTCCGCCAGTCGGTCATCGCCTGGGACGATGCCGCCCCCCTGCATGGCCACCGCCTTCACGCGCCATCTCTGGCCGGGGTATCGGGCCCTGGATCTGTCGGTGCCGCTGCTCGCCTCTGACCACCTGGTGGTGCTCAGGGATCTTCCCTGGGGGGCACGGCTGGAGCCGCTGCTGACCCACCTGCGCCAGCAGCTGCAGACGCTTGAGCCCCGCGTCTCCGGACTTCGCTGCACATTGACCTGAGCAGGGTCAGAGCGTCAGGCCCTGCGATGCCGCCAGGTCGCAGGGCCGCAAGGGCGGTGCTGAGGGTGTGGCGTGAGGTCATGGTGCGAGGCCGCACGGCGAGGCCGTTGCGGTGATGTGCGGATCTGCCAACCAGTGGCGGCTGCCGGTGTTGGCGGCTACATCAGTGCAAATCGGCCTTGATTAGACCATCGCCACCGAAGGACTTCCCCTTCCTGTTCCATTGCCAGCAGCCCCATGACCTCCGAACAAGCGGCTCAGCTGATTGATGACACCCTCGATCTGGTGCATCAGCGCTTGATGGCCCTGGAATCCGCCTGCCAGGGGGCTGCCCAGCGGGCCCTGGCCGAGGAATTCCGCGAATGGCGTCAACCTCTCGGCGGTCACATTGATCTGATGGTGTGCCCTGATTTTCCGGCCAGCTGATCTCTCGGCTCAAGCTCTTCGGCGGCTCTGATTCTCTCTGGCTTCGCTGTCGTGCTGCGCCTGTCACTACAATCAAGGTTGATTGGCTAAGGAATCGTCGGGTCCGACTGGTCCGTGGGCTTTTGCAAAGAAAAGGCCCCTTCAGAGGGGCCTCCATCCGTACTTTGTTCCTTGATGTCAAGTTGAGTCAGCAGCTTCTGGTGGAATGTCTGCTTGGTCTGAGGCGAGCCCTCGTTTTGGTCTCAGGCGATGCTGATGGTGATTGGCCCGCTCAGTCCGGTCAAGGGAGTGTAGGTGGGGTTGAGTCCGGCCCCGCAGACTTGTTCAAAGCTGTTGAGCGTCATCGTTGCCGCATTCCCGGAGGACGTTGTGACAAGGATTGTGTCGCCGACCGGTGTAAACGTGTACTCGCCATTCTGAAGGACCAGGGTGTCGGTGCCGGCACCGCCCAGGAAGGTTCCTTCGCCAAAGCCTCGGACAACGTCATGGCCTCGGCCGCAGTCGATGGTTCCCTGGATTCCCTGGAAGCCGCCGGGTGTTCCCGTGGGGCCGCCAATCAGGGCATCGACGGTGTCGGCGCCATCGCCCATCTGAATGATTTTGTCGTTGTAAAGCCCATTGGTGCTGTTGGCGGCTGAGATCAGATCTCGGCCAGCACCCATGATGATCACGCCATGGTTGACAACCCCGAAATCGCTGCCGGCAGGGGCAATGTCTGAGCTTTCGCCAATGATTCTGTCATTGCCGTCGCCGGTGTTGATGGATCCGCTGTAGCCATTGTAAACGCCGAATCTGGACTTGCCTTGAATTGTGTCATTGCCATAGCCGGTGTCGATCGCACCTTCGTTGTCGACACCATAGTTGTTGGAGTCAGCCACAACCGGGGCTTCGCCGATGATCTGATCGTCGCCAAGGCCGAGGTTGAGGCGGGTTCCTGCGGTCACCTTGAAGCCTGAAACCGGTGCTTCCGGGGTGCCTGTTCCCGCGGCAAGGATGCCGATCAGGTTGTCGTTGCCAGGCAGTGTGTTGATCGTGACTGGGTCTGTCTGAATGCCTTCCGTGGGGGCAAGGACCGTGTCGCCGAACAGGGTCCAGCGACCCTTGCGAACGCCGCCGACGGTCCAGCCTCTGCTGTCCAGAACGGTTTGGGCCATGGTGCACTCCTTGGTGAAAGAACTGAGTTGAGAAGGGGGTGATCGCGATGCGTTGTTCAGGGTCCGCGGGCGGCTGATGGTGATGCAGCTGCCCCGCAGCGCCGGATGGTGGGGATCGCGGGCTGCCTGTTCTCTGTTGCAGGCCCAGCGTTTCGCTCGTCCGCGATGACTGGAGCGTCCGGCGTCCGAGCGCCGAGGGCTGGATGGACGCCGCCCCCGACACCATCGTTGGGGTCTTATGTGAGACTCAGGGCGTGATTCGGCTGTGATGCGGCGGGGATGGCTGTCCTTGCGGCGTTTCGGGGTCGGCTGTGCGGCGGCGCTGCGCCAACGGCGTTGGATGTGGGTGGCGAAGCGGCTGCGGTGAAGCAGCGGCTGCGGTGCTGTGACACCGGTGCCGGGGTGTTGGCGCTGATGGCAGGTCGCGCTGGTTCTGGCGCCCTCCCTGCGATGCGCCCGCGTTCGCCCACTGGCGCGCTCACCCGTGAGACTGGGGCTTGAGGCGCAACCGCAGGCCGATGGCGGACGACACGATTGCAGCCGTGGCCACGGCCGTGGCCCCCGGGCAGGGCAGTGTGGCGATCGTGCGCCTGTCCGGTCCGCAGGCCGAGGCGATTGGTCGTGCGGTGTTTGTGGCGCCGGGTCGACAGCCCTGGGAGAGCCATCGGGTGCTCTACGGCCATGTGGTCGATCCCGGCAGCGGTGAGCGGCTGGATGAGGCCCTGCTGTTGTTGATGAAGGCGCCACGCAGCTTCACCCGTGAGGACGTGGTCGAGCTGCACTGCCATGGCGGTCTGGTGTGTGTGCAACGGGTGCTGGCGCTGGTGCTCGCCAGCGGCGCCCGCCGGGCTGAGCCGGGCGAGTTCAGTCAGCGCGCCTTCCTCAATGGACGTCTTGATCTCACCCGTGCCGAGGCGATCAGTGAGCTGGTGACCGCCCGCAGCCGCCGCGCCGCCCAGCTGGCGATGGCCGGCCTCGATGGCGGCCTGCAGGAGCGGATCCGGGCCCTGCGCCACCGCCTCCTTGATGCCCTCGCCGAACTTGAGGCCCGGGTCGATTTCGAGGAGTCGCTGCCGCCCCTCGATGGCGACGCGTTGGTGCAGGCGTTGCAGGCGGTGCGCGCGGCCCTGCTGACCCTGGTGGCCGAAGCCCGCCAGGGTCAGCTGCTGCGCGATGGTCTGCGGGTGGCGATCGTCGGCCGCCCGAACGTGGGCAAATCCAGCCTGCTCAACCTGCTCAGCCGCAGTGAGCGGGCCATCGTGGCCGATCTGCCCGGCACCACCCGCGATCTGCTCGAAAGCGAGGTGGTGCTGCACGGTGTGCCCCTCACCCTGGTGGACACCGCCGGCATCCGCGACAGCGAGGACCACCTGGAACAGCTGGGCATCGCCCGCAGCCATCAGGCCCTCGCCAGCGCCGATGCGGTGCTGTTGCTGTTTGATCTCAGCCACGGCTGGGGCGACGCCGATCAGGCCCTGCTGGCCCGGGTGCCCGCCGGCGTGCCGCTGCTCGTGGTGGGCAACAAGCGCGATCGCCTGGCCCCTGGTGCATCGGTGGCGCCGGCCGATCTCACCCTCTCGGCCCTGCAGGGTGAGGGTCTCGAGGAGCTGGTGGGCGCCTTGCTGGAGCGCTGCGGTGCTGCGCCGCGGGAGGGCCTGCAGGTGGCCCTCAATCACCGCCAGCGGGATCTGGCCGCTGCCGCCACCCTCAGCCTGGAGCGCAGCCTGGAGGCCGCCGCCGCGGATCTCCCCTGGGATTTCTGGACGATCGACCTGCGGGCCGCGGCCCGCAGCCTCGGTGAGATCACCGGCGAGGAGGTGAACGAGGCGGTGCTGGATCGGGTGTTCGCCCGCTTCTGCATCGGCAAGTGAGCCGATCGGTTGGCAGCAGACTCGCTGCATGCCCCTTTCCTCAGCTCCCGCTTCCATGCATCGTTTTCTGCTGGCCCTCGTTCTCCCCTGCGGTCTCGTTGCCGCTGCGGGCCTGCCGGTGGCTGCGGAAGATCTGAACAGCGCCCTGGATCAGATCTGCCAGCCGCTGCAGGAGCTGGGCCAGACCCTTGGGGCTTCGGTGGCGCCGGGCACCAGGCCCGCTGAGGCGATGCGCAAGGAGCTCGCGATCAGCCGCGACCAGTACAGGACGCTCTGGGCGCTGCTCAAGGTCACGCCCACCCGCTCCTGCCGTGCCCTTAACTGAGCCCTGATCGCGCTGAGACGATTCTGTGGGCGCCCGGCTTGCCTTCACCCCAGCGCTTGAGGCGCAGCTGCGGCACTGGTTGGCGGAGGACCTCGGCCGCGGCGATCTGACGGCGCCGGCCCTGGTGGGGCGACGCGGCCAGGCCGATTGGATCAGCAAGCAGGACGGACACTTCTGCGGCGGTGTGCTGGTGGAGCCCCTGTTCCGGCTGCTCGATCCAGCGATCACGGTGCGGCTGCTGGTGGAGGAGGGGGCGCCCGTGCGCTCCGGTCAGCGTCTGCTGGAGCTGGAGGGCACAGCGAGCGCCCTGGTGGCCGGCGAACGCACCGCTCTCAATCTGGTGATGCATCTCAGTGGCATCGCCACGGCCACGGCGGCGCTGGTGCAGCAGCTCGAGGGCAGCGGCGTGCGCCTCGCCGACACCCGCAAGACCACCCCGGGCCTGCGGGTGCTGGAGAAATACGCGGTGCGCTGCGGCGGCGGTCTCAACCATCGCCTCGGTCTCGATGATGCGGCGATGCTCAAGGAAAACCACCTCGCCTGGGCCGGCGGCGTGCGGGCGGCGGTGGCGGCGGTGCGGGCCCAGGCCCCCTGGCCGGCCCGGGTGATCGTGGAGGCTGAAACCGCTGCGGAAGCGGAGGCCGCCGTGGTGGCCGGGGCTGATGGCGTGCTGCTCGACGAATTCAGCCCCGCCCAGCTGCAGGCGCTGGTGCCGCGCCTCCGGGCCCTGGCCGCGTCCCGGCCGGCGGGCCCGGTGGTGCTGGAGGCCTCGGGGGTGCGTCCCGACGCGCTGGCGGCCTACGGCGCCACCGGCATCG
>CAIXOZ010000124.1 GCA_903921295.1 uncultured cyanobacterium
CGCCGTGCGGCCCACGTTCTCGATGTCGTTGGTGCGGATGCACTTCTGGCTGCTGGTGGCCCGGGGCGCCGGTCGCGGCTGCTGCCCCAGGAACACGGGCTTGAACGGCAGCATGCCGGCGATCGTCAGCAGCACCGTCGGATCGTCGGGCACCAGCGAAGCGCTGGGCATCGGCCTGTGGCCCCGCTGCTCATAGAAATCGAGGAAGGCGGCGCGGATCTCAGCACCGCTGCGGGGCCGGCCTGCACCGGCCGGGGGCACGCCGGCGGCGGCGGAGGGGCGGCGATCGGAAGCGGCGGCCATGACGCGAATGCAGATGGGGGAAGCAACCTTCCCGTTCAGGCATGATCGCCCACCGCCGTGAAGCGGCGCCGTCCCTTTCCAGGCATGATCAGCTCCCCGCCCGATCGCCGCCCGCGTGAGTTCCGTCTCACCCGCCGCCCCGACTGCTGAGTCCATCAGCACACCCGGCCGCGCCGCCCTGCGACGGCGTTCGATTGCCTGGGCCCTGCTGGCCGGTGGCGTTTCCCTGATGGTGGGGACAGCCCTGGCCCTGCTGCCGGCGGCCCTGGCGGGTCAGGCGCAACCCCTGGCCTGGCCGCCCCTGCTGCAGGCGGGCCTGCGCGCCGGGGGTTGCGGCATGTTCTACGGCCTGCTGGCCTTCCATCTCACCCGGGTCGACCCGGACGACAGCCACCTGCAAGCCGGTCTGGTGGGAGCGGTGTGCGGCCTGCACAGCCTCGGGCTCCCCCTGCTCCTGCCCTCCGCCGCGGACCTGCCGGCGGCTCTGGCCCAGGTGTTGCCCCGGCTGATGCTGGAGCTGATCGGGGCCTGGCTGCCGGTGATCGCCGCCGCCCTGCTGCTGCAATGGCTGCCGCGGCGACTGACGGTCCTGCAGCCCTGAGCGCCACCGCGCAGCGCCGCCGCATCGCCGAACGCGGACGTTCAGGCATCGGGGCCGGGGATCGGCAATGATGGTGGCGAGCCTCAGGCCCCCGCCATCACGGTGCTCAGGACCAGACCCTCCACGGAGCCCCTCGCGGTGACCTCACAGCAGGTCGTCGCCCTTGTCCTGGCGCCGGAGCGCACCGGAACGATCGCAGCGCCCCGGAGCAGACTGACGTTATCGGTGGCACGCCGATGAGCCTGCTGCACGCCACCTGGCTGTTTCCGGCGGAAGGTCAGGGAGGTCGGCTGATGCTCTGGGCGGACACCTGGCGTGTCGCCCAGCCGGTGTCGCCGAAGGAGATGGCACCCGAGCATCCCTTCGCCCTGTCGCGGGCCGACCTGCGCCAGTGGCTGGAGGAGCTGCAGTTGCTGCCGGAGGGCGCCCTCGACACCAGCGCCAGCCTCAGCCTTCCGAGCCGCCGCCAGAGCGCCCGCGGCCGCAAGGCCAGCGACAGCGACGGCTGGAGTGGACTGCCGCTGCAGGCCGGGGAACCGATCCCACGTCAGCTGGAGTGGTGGCCCTGGCAGGTGCCGGGCCTGGCCCTCGAACCCGCCGCCGCCAACGCCTGGCTGGCCCGCCTGCCGCTCTCCGGCGACCAGCCCTACCTCGGGGAGGACCTGCGGTGGTGGAGTCACCTTCACCGGTGGCTGCTGAGCCTGGTGGCCCGGGGGCGCTGGCTGCCCCAGATCGAGGACGGACGGGCGCGCTGGCAGCCGCTGCTGAACCGCGAGGACGACCGACGCCGCCTGGAGGATCTGGCCTCCCGTCTGCCCCAGGTGGCGCTGTCAGCCCTGCCCTGGCGCGAACCGCCGACCCTGGGCGGTCAGCGCCTGACCCGACCGCGACCGGAGGCGGCCCGGGCCTCCCATCCGCTGGCCTGCCGTCGGCCCGGCGCCGGACGGCTGCGGGTGGTGAGCCTGCTCAGTCGGCTTCTGGATGCCGAGCTGCGCAACGGTTTTGAAGCGGCCCCGGATGATCTCGATCCGCTGCTGGCCGCCTGGCAGCAGGCCCTCGGGCCGGGTGACGGCCAACTGGCACTCGACGCCGACGACCTGGAACGGCTGACGATCGCCACCCAGCACTGGCGGGAGGGGGTGGCCGGTCGGGTGGCGCCGGCCCGCGCCTGCCTGGAGCTGTTCACGCCGGCCCCGGACGCCGAGCTCTGGGAGCTGCGCTTCAGCCTGCAGGGCGAGGCGGATCCAAGCCTGCGGGTGCCCGCCGGCACCGTCTGGGCGGTGGGTGATGGCACGCTGCAGCTCGGCGAGCTGATGATTCAGCACCCCGGTGAACTGTTGCTGGAAGGGCTTGGACGGGCCCTGAACAGCTTTGAACCGATCGCCCGCGGGCTCGAATCCTCCACCCCCGAGGGGATGCTTCTGACGCCGGCCGAGGCCTTCGTGCTGGTGCGCACCGCCGCCGCCCAGCTGCGCGACAACGGCATTGGCGTGGTGCTCCCGGCCAGCCTGTCCGGCGGGCTGGCCAGCCGCCTGGGCCTGGCGATCGAGGCCGAACTTCCCAGCCGCTCCAAGGGCTTCACCCTGGGAGAAAGCCTCACATCGCGCTGGGAGCTGATGATCGGCGGCGTGACGCTCACCCTGAAGGATCTGCAGCGTCTCGCGGCCAAGCGCAGCCCCCTGGTGCAGCACAAAGGGGCCTGGATCGAACTGCGTCCGACCGATCAGCGCAATGCCGAGCGCTTCGCCGGCGCCGATCCGGTGATCAGCCTCGACGATGCGCTGCGGCTGACAGCCACCGATGGCGACACCTTGATGCGCCTGCCGGTGCATCGGTTCGTGGCCGGTCCGCGGCTGCAGGCCGTGCTCGAGCAGTACCACCAGCAGAAAGCTCCCGATCCGCTGCCGGCCCCGCCGGGCTTCTCCGGCCAGTTGCGCCCTTACCAGGAGCGGGGCCTGGGCTGGCTGGCCTTCCTGCACCGTTTCGACCAGGGCGCCTGCCTGGCCGACGACATGGGCCTGGGCAAGACGATCCAGCTGCTGGCGTTCCTCCAGCACCTCAAGGCTGAAGAGGAACTGAAGCGGCCGGTGCTGCTGGTGGCCCCCACCTCGGTGCTCACCAACTGGAAACGCGAAGCCAATGGCTTCACACCGGATCTGGCGGTGAAGGAGCACTACGGCCCGAAGCGGCCATCGACCCTGGCGGCCTTGCGCAAGGGTCTCAAGGACGTGGACCTGGTGCTGACCACCTATGGCCTGCTGCAACGCGACAGCGATCTGCTGACGGCGATCGACTGGCAGGGGGTGGTGATCGACGAGGCCCAGGCGATCAAGACACCTTCGGCCAAGCAGAGCCAGGCAGCCCGCACCCTGGCCCGTCCCGGGAAGACCAGCCGCTTCCGCATCGCCCTCACCGGCACACCCGTGGAGAACCGCGTCAGCGAGCTCTGGGCGCTGATGGACTTCCTCAACCCCAAGGTGCTCGGCGACGAGGCGTTCTTCCGCCAGCGCTACCGCCTGCCGATCGAGCGTTATGGCGACATGAGCTCGCTGCGGGACCTCAAGGCCCGGGTCGGCCCCTTCATCCTGCGCCGCCTGAAGACCGATCGTTCCATCATCTCCGACCTGCCCGAAAAGGTGGAGCTGCGCGAATGGGTGGGACTGAGCCCGGAGCAGCGGCAGCTCTACAACCGCACCGTCGACGAAAGCCTGGAGGCGATCGCCCGGGCGCCACTGGGTCAAAAACATGGTCAGGTGCTGGCGCTGCTCACCCGCCTGAAGCAGATCTGCAACCACCCCGCCCTGGCCCTGAAGGAGGAGGTGGTGGCGCCCGGCTTCGCGGCCCGCAGCGCCAAACTGCAGCGGCTCGAGGAGATCCTCGAGGAGGTGATCGAGGCCGGCGATCGGGCCCTGCTGTTCACCCAGTTCGCGGAGTGGGGCCAGCTGCTCAAGCAGCATCTGCAGCAGAAGTGGCGCCAGGAGGTGCCGTTCCTCTATGGCAACACCAGCAAGAGCGAACGCCAGGCGATGGTCGATCGCTTCCAGGAGGATCCGCGCGGACCGCAGCTGTTCCTGCTCTCGCTCAAGGCTGGTGGTGTCGGCCTGAACCTCACCCGCGCCAGCCATGTGTTCCACGTGGACCGCTGGTGGAATCCGGCGGTGGAAAATCAGGCCACCGACCGCGCCTACCGGATCGGCCAGACCAACCGGGTGATGGTGCACAAGTTCATCACCAGCGGTTCGGTGGAGGAGCGCATCGACCGGATGATTCAGGAGAAATCAAAGCTGGCCGAAGACATCGTCGGCTCCGGCGAAGAATGGCTGGGAGGCTTTGATGTGAGCCAGCTCAAGGATCTGGTGACCCTGAGCGAGGAGTGACGCGATGGCCCTCGACACCCCACCGGAACCGAGCGAAGGGCGCTGGCTGCAGCGCCGTCGGACCGGCCGGCCGGTGCCCATCGGCACCGGCTTCGATCACGGCTCCCGGGCGTTGGGGCGCCACTGGCACGGATCGGCCATTGACCCGGCCCTCAGCGCCGATGAAGATTGCAGCGCCGCCGTGCCTGCGGCACTCGACGGCCTGCCCACCCCTGACCTGTCTGCTGTGACCGACCGGGAATCGACGCATCATCAGGGCCTGGGGGATCCCACCGAACACGACGGCAGACTCCTTCCATGACCCTCAGCAGCGCCGGACCTCCGAACGCGATCACCACCCAGCTGGGCGACCAGGGCCTGGGGCAGCAGCCCTGGTGGGTGGCGCAGTGGATGGAGCTGATCAACTCCTACCGCTTCAAGAAACGGCTGGAGCGGGCCTGGACCTATGCCCGCGAGGGCAATGTGACCTCAATCCGCTTCGAGGGCCGGCGGGTGCACGCCCGAGTGCAGGGCTCCGAGAGCGACCCCTACAAGGTGAAGATCTGGCTGGATGTGCTCAACGATGAGGACTGGGGGTATGTGCTCGAAGCCCTGAGCCAGAAAGCCCGCTGGTCGGCCCAGCTGCTGGCCGGGATCATGCCCGACGACATCGAACGGGCCTTTGCCGCCAGCGGCCGGCGCCTGTTCCCCTTCAAGCTGCAGGAAGTGCGCAGCGAATGCACCTGCCTCGACAACAAGAACGGCAAAGGCAACCTCTGCAAGCACATCAGCGCCGTTTACTACCTGATGGGCGATCGCTTCAGCGAAGACCCCTTCGTTCTGTTCCAGCTGCGGGGCCGCACGCGTCTGCAGCTGCTCGCCGATCTGGCGGTGCGACGGCGTCAGGAGCTGGCAAGCCGGGCCGCCAGTCTGGAGACACCGCCGCCGCCGGTGGAGGTGACCCCGCAGCCCCTGCATCCGGCCCTGGCGGACCCGAGCCGCTGGTGGCAGTACAACGCCCCCCTCGATCCGGACCTGGTGGTGATCACCCC
>CAIXOZ010000125.1 GCA_903921295.1 uncultured cyanobacterium
GACTATCAGCAGACCCTTCGCAAGGTGGCCATGGTGTTCCAGGGGCGCAATGAGGAATTGATGCAGCTGTTGCGCGATCAGATGGATCGCTATGCCGAACGGCTGGATTTCGAGACGGCTGCCCTAGTGCGAGACCAGTTGCAGGGACTCGACAGCCTCACCGCCGATCAGAAGATGGCCGGTGGTGATGCTTCCATCTCCTGGGATGTGGTGGCCCTGGCCGCCGATGCCAGGGTGGCGGCTGTGCAGCTGTTTCAGATGCGGGCCGGCAAGCTGGTGGGGCGTCTCGGTTTCACCGCCGATGCCGATTTCGCCGGTGTTTCCGTGCCGGCTGCGCCTGGGTCATCACCTTCGGAAGCCGCTGCCGATACGCCGCAGGCGGTCGCCGACGACGGCCGGCCCGGGTTGATCCTGCAGCGGGTGATCGAAGAGCACTACAGCCAGGTGGAGCCGGTGGAGATACCGCCGGAACTGCTGTTGCAGCATCCCCTCCCCCAGCAGGCCCTGATCGAGGAGTGGCTCAGCGAACGACGCGGACGCAAGGTGCGGCTCGTCGTGCCGCAGCGTCAGCAGAAGGCGGAGTGGGTGGAGCTGGTGGAACGCAATGCCCACTACGAACTGGAGCGAGCCCAGCGGGCCAGTGAGCAGAACACCCTGGCGACAGAGGATCTGGCCCAGTTGCTCGAGCTCAGTGCGCCACCGCGTCGGATCGAGGGCTACGACATCAGTCACATCCAGGGCAGTGACGCGGTGGCGTCCCAGGTGGTGTTCATCGACGGGCTCCCCGCCAAGCAGCACTACCGCAAGTACAAGATTCAGAGCACCAGCATCCATGCCGGCCACTCCGACGATTTCATGGCCATGGCTGAGATCATGCGCCGTCGCTTCCGGCGCTGGTCTCAGCTCAAGGCCTCCGGTGCCGATCTTCAGGAGCTTCGCCGCCGCGCCGGCAGCGCCCTGCAGACCGATGGTCTCAACGACTGGCCCGATGTGGTGATGATCGACGGTGGCAAGGGCCAGCTTTCCGCCGTGATGGAGGCCCTGCGCGAGCTTGATCTGGCCGAGGATCTCGTGGTCTGCTCCCTGGCCAAGCAGCGGGAGGAGATTTTTCTGCCGGGCGCCCGCCAGCCGCTTGAGACCGACCCCGATCAGCTCGGCGTCGCCCTGCTGCGTCGCCTGCGGGATGAGGCCCATCGCTTTGCGGTCAGTTTCCACCGTCAGCAGCGCGGTGAACGGATGAAGCGCTCCCGGTTGAGTGACATACCGGGGCTGGGTCCGAAGCGCGTTCGCGACCTGCTGGCCCATTTCCGTTCGATCGATGCGATTCAGCTCGCCTCCCATCAGCAGCTGGTTCAGGTTCCCGGTCTTGGCCAGGCCCTGGCGCGGCAGATCTATGAGTATTTCCATCCCCAGGAGCCCGAGCCGGAGCATCGCCAGTCGGCGGAACCCGAACGTCTGGCGCTTGGGGTCGGTTCCGCGCCATGAGAATCCTGCCGTGCTGGTTCCGTCTCTCGGCGGGTGGAAAGGCCGAAATGCCCCGACCCGCGGCACGCAGAAGCCCTGCGTCCCGGCTCGGGTCACGGTGGCGTCGCCCCCTGGCCCTGCTGCTCGGCTTCTGGTTGTTGATCGCGGCCGTGGTTGCTGGCGCGGAGGCGGCGGTGGCTTCGCCCGGGCTCTGCATCGGGCCGGTCTGCGCGGATGAAATCGCGCGCAGTGCCAAGCACCACTGGCAGCTGCGACTGCGGCTCGCGGATCAGGCCGGTCAGCGGGAGCGGATCACGATCGACTGCCGTGATGGACGGCTGAGCCCGGAGTCGGGCCGGATTGATCGCGCCTACGCCTCGGCTCTGGCTCGCAAGGCCTGCCGTCTTTGACGTCGGTTCCACGGCTGTCGGACGCCGATCCGCTTACCTTGGCCGACGTCGACCCTCGTTGAACCGGCCGCCAGCGTGATCAGCCCCTTCCTGAGCACCCTTCCTCTGCTGTTGGGTTTCAGCTGGCCGCCCGAGGCCTACCTCTGGTTCAAGACCCTGCACATCGTCGGAGTCGTGGTCTGGTTCGCCGGCCTGTTCTATCTCGTGCGTCTGTTCATCTATCACCGGGAGGCCGAGGACCTGGTGCCTGAACTGCGCCAGCCCTTCCAGGCGCAGTACGCCCTGATGGAGCGTCGGCTGGCCAACATCATCACAACGCCGGGGATGGTGGTGGCCGTGACCATGGCCATCGGTCTGTTGACCGTGCAACCGCTCTGGCTGCATCAAGGCTGGATGCACGCCAAGCTGGCGCTCGTCGCGGCCCTGCTCGCCTATCACGTCTTCTGTTATCGGCTGATGGGTCAGCTGCAGGCCGGTTCCTGCGCCTGGAGCCCCAGGCAACTGCGGGCCCTCAACGAGTTGCCGACCCTGTTGCTTGTGCTGGTGGTGATGCTGGTGGTGTTCAAGGGACAGTTCCCCACCGGAGCTGCCACCTGGTTCATGGTCTTCCTGGTGGTGTTCATGGCGGCCTCGATTCAGTTCTATGCCCGCTGGCGACGGCTCCGGGAGGAACGCCTGGCTGCTGAATCCGCCTCCTGAACGCTTGTGACCGTCGTTGCTGCCGATCACCATCCCCTGGCCCGGGTGCTGCGGACCGTCGGTCCGAGCAGTTGCCCCGGGGAGATCAATCTCCATTGCCACACCCTCTGCAGCGATGGCAGCCTGGCGCCGATCGACCTGGCTCAACAGGCCGCCCAGACCGGTCTGCGCCACCTGGCGGTCACCGATCACCACAGCATCGCCGCCCATCCCCTGATCGCCTCCCACCTCGCGAGCCTGCGCCGGCAGGGACAGTCGGTGCCGGCGCTCTGGAGCGGGGTGGAGATCAGTTGCCTGCTGGAGGGATGTCTGGTGCATGTGCTGGCTCTGGGCTTCGATCTTCCCCGGCAAGGGCTGGATCACCCCCTCGATCCCTACCTGCAGGGACGGGCCGTGGTCGGAGTTGCACTGCGTTCGCAGGCCGTGGTGGCGGCCATCCATGCCTGTGGCGGTCTGGCCCTGCTGGCCCATCCGGCCCGCTATCGCCTGCCCCATGCGCAGCTGATCGCGGCCGCCGCCGACCAGGGATTTGACGGTGCTGAAGCCTGGTACGACTACGCCATGGGTGACTCCTGGGCCGCAACCCCTCGGGTCTGTGAAGCGATCGCTGCGGATCTGAGCAATCGTGGCCTTTTGCAGAGTTGTGGCACCGATACCCATGGATTCAGGCTCCACGGCCGCTAGTGTTCAGCGCAGCGTTGCTGAATCTGCCGGTGGGTCTGTTCGATCGTCTGCTCGGCTCCAGGCCGGCGTCCGTCAATCCGAAGCCTGCTGCCAAGCAGAAGCCTGAGCAGGAGGCTTTCTTCCTTGACGCGGAAGCGTCCAGCAGCATGGGCAATGTCGACTTCATGCGGCGGTCCAACACGATCCGTCGCACCTTTCCCGGAAGCGCCGACAACCCTGGCTTCAAGGAAATGATCCAGGAAGTGGCTTCGATGGAAGCCCGGGTCGAAAAGCTGTCCCCCGGCCTGCCCGGCACCGAGATGCAGGAGAGCGAGATCAATCTCACCGGCGGGATCCCCAAACCGGTCAAGAAGACCTTCGCCGAGCGGCTCACCGAATCCGAGCTCAATCAGCGGATGAAAGGGTCGGCCGTCGGCGTCAATGTGACCGGGGGCCCTGCCGTGATCCAGCAGGAGAAAGCGAAGGCTGCCGAAGCCGCACAGCAGCAGCCGGCGATCACCAATCAGGCCAGTGCCAAGCCCGGATCCATTGATGCCTTCAAGTCGATGGCCAAGGATCTGAACGCCTGATTCCGGCCAGACGTCCGTGGCCCGGAGTTTCCCGGCGCCGCTGTTCCCTGTCCTGGAGCCTTCCCGGACAGGGAATTTCTGTTGGCTGCGGTCTCAGGTTCCCTCAAGCGCGTGGTCCGTCTGCTGCACCAGCTGGCGCAGCGCGACCAGCTCCTGATCATCAGCACCCTGCCAGAGCCCCCGGTTGTGGGCTTCCAGCAACCGTTCGGCCATGTCCCTGAGGGCCCACGGGTTCGATTGGCGGAGAAACTGCAGCACGGTCTCATCCTGAAGCCAGCTGCGGTGGATCGCGCCGTAGCTCCAGTCAGGCACCCGGCCGGTGCTGGCGTCATAGGCAAAGAGGTAATCGAGGCTGGCCGCCATCTCGAAGCCCCCCTTGTAACCGTGCCCCCGCATCGCTTCGATCCAGCGGGGGTTCAGCACGCGGCTTCGCAGAACCTTGTCGAATTCCTTCTCCAGCCGGTGCAGCCGCGGTCGTTGCGACCGGGAATGGTCCCCGAACCAGAGGGCCGGGGCGGTCCCGGTGAGGTGCTCGATCGCCGCACTGAGGCCGCCCTGGAACTGGTAATAGTCGTCGGAATCGAGCAGGTCGTGCTCCCGGTTGTCCTGGTTGTGCAGCACGACCTGCACCTGCCGCAGACGCTGCTCCAGTCCGTCACGATCGGCGATCCCCCGGTCGCTGCGCTCATAGCGCCAGGAGCTCCAGTTCAGATAGGCCCGGCCAAGGTCGTGGCGATCCTCCCAGTCCCCGCTGTCGATCAGTCCCTGCAGTCCCGCCCCATAGGCCCCTGGGGCTGAGCCATAGATGCGGGCCGCCTGTCCTTCCCTTCGGGCGGCGGCGGCCAGCGGATTGTCGTGTTCCGGTTCCTCCAGGGCCGCCACCCGCTGTGTTGCTTCGTGCACCCAGGCCACCAGTTGGGGGAAGGCATCGCGGAACAGACCGGAGATGCGCAGGGTCACATCCACCCGCGGCCTGCCGAGCAGCCGCAGTGGGATCACCTCCAGATCCACCATCCGCCGCGTCGGGCCATCCCAGACCGGGCGCACGCCCATCAGGGCCAGGGCCTGGGCAATGTCTTCGCCCCCATTGCGCATCGTCGCCGTGCCCCAGACCGACAGCGCCAGATGACGCAGGTCGTCCCCCTGCTCCTGCAGATGCAGATCGAGCAGCAGTTCGGCGCTGCGCCGGCCCAGATCCCAGGCGGCCTCTGTGGGCAGGCCGCGCAGATCAACGCTGTAGAAATTGCGGCCCGTCGGCAGCAGGTCCGGCCGGCCGCGGGTCGGCGCGCCCGAGGGGCCGGGGGCGATCCGGCCCCCCGCCAGGCCGCTCAGGAAGGCCAGGCGTTCGGCATCGCCACAGGCCAGCAACCTGGGCAGCAGCTGTTCGCGCACGGCAGCCAGTGCTTCCGGTGGTGGTTGGGGGGGTGGCAGACCCGGACCTGCCCTGTCAGCGCACGCTGCCTGCCCGGGATGCAGAGCGCGATCGACCAGCTGCAGCAGCGCCTCGAGGCTCCAGTGCTCCAGCCAGGCCACCGCATCGCCGCAGCGATCCAGGCGGGTTGGCCCGGCCAGGGCCGGCCTCGCCGGCGGTTCCAGCGGCTCCTCCGGCCGGCCCGCTTCGGACGCGACGATCAGGGGCCGTAAACGCTCCTGATCCTCTGCGCACAGGGGGGCTTCATCGGGGTCGGCCCAGGGGTCGAGACGAAGGCCCAGGGCCGCCGCGAAGGCCTGGGTGAGCCCGGGTCGTCCGGCCTGGGGAGCGCGGGCCAGGCAGAGCAGCAGCTCCGCCAGCTTGCCGCGGTCCGGCAGGCTGCCGTAGGTGTGCAGTCCCAGCCGGATCTGCGCTTCCTTGAGCTCACACAGGTAGCCGTCGGCCGCCTGAAGCCGCGCCTCAGCGTCGCCCTCCGGCAGCGGCAGGCTCAGGGCCTGAAGCCGCTCCTGCAGCTGTTGACGCAGGCCGACGCTGCGGGCACTGCCCAGCTGCGTGGCCTCGAAATATTCATCGAGCAAGGCTTCGAGAGCCTGGAGCCCGCCATGCAGTCCGGCCCGACCCAGGGGTGGCGTCAGGTGATCAAGAATCACGGCCTGGGAACGACGTTTGGCCTGCGAACCTTCGCCGGGATCGTTGACGATGAAGGGATAGAGATGGGGGACAGGCCCAAGCGCCCATTCGGGATAGCAGCTGCTCGAGAGTCCCACCCCCTTGCCCGGCAGCCATTCGAGATTGCCGTGCTTGCCGACATGCACCAGCACCTGCACCCCATGGATCTGGCGCAGATAGAGGTAGTGGGCCAGGTAGGCGTGGGTCGGAGGCAGGTCGGGGCTGTGATAGCTGAGGGCAGGATCGCGGCCGTAGCCCCGTTCCGGTTGGATCATCACAAGCACGGATCCGAAGCGCAGGCCACAGATCGGGAAGGCCGGTTCACCGCCGGATGGACGCTCAAGCCCTGGATCCGATTCCGGTGGCCCCCAGCGTGCCTCCAGGATCTGACGATGGCCCTGCGGCAGGGTCGCGTACCAGCGTTGGTAGGTGGAGAGCGCCAGGTGGGCCAACGGCGGCCGATGGCCGCTTTCCGGATCGTTGGTACGGCCGCTCAGCAAGCGGTTGATCAGGGCATCCCCATCGGACGGCAACCCCTCAGAGCTGCCCATGGCCAGGCTGTAGCCCTCCATCTGCAGCCAGTGCAGCATCGCCACAGCGCTGGCGGGGGTGTCGAGGCCGACACCATTGGCCAGACGGCTGTTGCGGGTCGGGTAGTTGGCCAGCACCAGGGCCACCCTCCGATCGGCCACGGCCGTGGCTCGCAGGTTCACCCAGGCTTTGGCGAGGCTGGCCACCCAGGCCAGGCGCTCCTGATCGGGCACCAGCTGCATCACCGCGGTTGCCAGCCGTGCATCGGCTCGGTGCTGTTCCTTGAAGGCGCCGACGCGGGTGGTGATCCGTCCGTCCAGCTCCGGCAGGACCACCTGCAGGCTCAGATCGATCGGACCGAGACCGACCGGGCTGTTCTGCCACTGCTGCCGCGACTGGCCGCTGCAGAGCAGTTGCAGCACCGGCACCGCCAGGGCCTCCCAGAGGGGCGATCCCAGGCCCGCCTCCTCAAATTGCACCGAAGCGAAGGCGGTGGTGCAGATCACCGCTTCCACCTGTTCCTGTCTGAGCAGATCACGCACGCCGGCCTGCACCGCCGGTTCCCGCAGGCTGCTCACCCAGAGGGCCCGCGGGGCCAGGCCCGTCCGGCGAAGCGCCTCCAGCAGAGCCGTGGCCAGGGCCAGGTCTCCGGCCTGCCACCAGGCCCGGTAGAGGATCACCCCGATCCTGGCTCCCGGTTCCCGGCGCCAGTCGTGGGGGAAGGGATCCGGGCTGGGTTCCGGTTCCGGCGCTCTGGCCACTCCAGTGGCAAGCAGCTCCTGGATGGCGCCCAACACGCGCAGCATGTTCTCGCCCCCCCCCTGACGCAGGCAGCGGGCCAGGGCGATCGCCAGGGCTGGCGGGGTTGTGCTCAGGGCGGCGAGGGTGGCCTCCTCGTCCTCGGTGCCCGCCAGCACCAGCAGATGGCGATCCTGGCCTTCCCGGCTCCAGCGCTCGAGGGCTTCGAGGCCATAGCTCCAGTGGCCGCGCCCCCCCAGCAGCCGCACCAGCACCACCCGCGTGCTGGTCAGGGAGGTGCGCAGGTAGTGATCGATCAGCGCCGGGTGCTGCAGGGCCGCCAGGTTGAGGGCGCGCAGGTCAGGGCGCTGCCGTGCCGGCGTTGCGTTGAGCAGGGCTGACACCGTCGCCAGATCCGTGTCGGCGCTGCTCAGCAGGACCACCGGCGCCGGTGGCTGTTCGATGAAGCTCTGCGGATCACCCGGCTGGCTGGATCCTGGGACGGAGGCGAGGCGATGCATGCCCCCATCCTGCAGGCTCTGGTGAGAAGATCGGGCAACGGATCCGTTCCTTTCCGCCCGCCGCCACCGCCGCCGTCCGATGCATCAGTTCCTTCCCTACGCCTGGTTCGGCGGCCGTTGCGTTCCCTTCGCCGAGGCCACCCTCTCTGTGGCCACCCATGCACTCCACTACGGGACCGGCGCCTTCGGGGGCATGCGGGCGATTCCCAATCCTGCCGATCCTGGCGAAATTCTGCTGTTCCGGGCTGATCGCCATGCCCGTCGCCTGAGCCAGAGCGCCAGGCTGCTGCTGACGGAGCTGCCTGAGCAGACGATTCACGAAGCGATCAACGCCTTCCTGGTGGCCAACAAACCGACCACACCGATCTACCTGCGTCCGTTTGTCTACACCTCTGATCTGGGGATCGCGCCGCGCCTGCACAACATCGAGACCGATTTTCTGATCTACGGCCTTGAACTGGGTGACTACCTCTCCCCCGAAGGCGTCAGTTGCCGGATCAGCTCCTGGACCCGTCAGGAGGATCGTTCCCTGCCCCTGCGCGGCAAGATCAGCGGGGCTTACATCACCAGTTCCCTCGCCAAGACCGAGGCAGTGAAGAGCGGCTTCGACGAGGCTCTGCTGCTCAACAGCCGCGGCAAGGTGAGTGAGGCCAGCGGCATGAATCTTTTCCTGGTGCGCGATGGTGTGCTCATCACGCCCGGCGTCGACCAGGACATCCTGGAGGGCATCACCCGCGCCAGTGTGCTGGAACTGGCGCGATCGATGGGCATCCCCACCCTCGAACGGCCCGTCGACAAGAGCGAGTTGTTCATTGCCGACGAGGTGTTTCTGAGTGGGACGGCGGCCAAGGTCACGCCCGTGCGCCGGGTGGAGAGCACCGATCTCGCGGCCGAGCGGCCGATGATGACGGCCATCCGCGAGCGCCTGACGGCGATCACAGAAGGCCGTGATGCAGCGTTCGAGCACTGGGTCAGCCGCATCCGCATCGACGGCTGAGGGAGCGCATCCGACCGCATCCGTCACTTTTTAGAGTGGGGAGCTCAGGGAACGAGTGCGATGGTGATGGGAGTGGTGCAGCACGAGGGACCCGTCGGCTCTCTTCACGCCTTCCCATCGGCCTTCCTGGAGCGTCTCCACCATCCGGAACGTCCGGTGCTGGTCTTTGACGGCGCCACCGGCACGTCCCTGCAGTTGATGGATCTGACGGCCGAGGATTTCGGTGGTGCGGCCCTGGAGGGCTGCAACGAGCAGTTGGTGGTGACGCGACCCGATGCCGTGCAGGCGGTGCACCGGCAGTTTCTGGAGGTCGGTTGCGATGTGATCGAGACCGACACCTTCGGTGCCGCTTCGATCGTTCTGGCGGAGTACGGGCTCGAAGATCAGGCCTTTGCCCTCAACAAACGGGCGGCGGAGCTGGCGTGCGAGATGGCAAGGCTCTACAGCACCCCTGAGAAGCCTCGCTTCGTGGCCGGGGCGATGGGTCCGACAACCAAGTTGCCGACGCTCGGTCACATCGATTTCGACACGATGAAGGCCTCCTTCCAGGAGCAGGCCGAAGGTCTGATTGCCGGTGGAGTCGATCTGATCATCGTCGAGACCTGCCAGGACGTGCTGCAGATCAAGGCGGCGTTGCAGGGGATCGAGCAGGCCTTCAGCAGCACCGGCCAGCGCCGGGCCCTGATGGTCTCCGGGACGATGGAAACGACCGGCACGATGCTGGTCGGTTCCGATATCGCGGCCGTGCTGGCGATTCTGGAGCCGTTTCCGATTGATGTGCTCGGCCTGAACTGCGCCACGGGCCCCGAGCAGATGAAGGAACACATCCGCTATCTGAGCGAGCATTCTCCCTTTGTGGTCAGCTGCATTCCCAATGCGGGTCTGCCGGAAAACATCGGCGGTGTCGCCCATTACCGGCTGACACCGATCGAGATGCGAATGCAACTGCTGCATTTCATCGAGGATCTCGGCGTGCAGGTGATCGGTGGTTGCTGCGGCACAACCCCGGCCCACATCGGTGCCCTTGCGGAGCTGGCCGCCGAGATGCGACCGGCGCCGCGTCGGGTGCGTCGCCCGGAACAGCACCGGCAGCGTCCGTCCCTGGCCTATGAACCCGCTGCCGCTTCGTTGTATGGAATCACCCCATATCACCAGGATAATTCTTTCCTGATCATCGGCGAACGACTCAATGCCAGCGGTTCCAGGAAGGTGCGCGAGCTCCTTAATGATGAAGACTGGGATGGATTGGTGGCGATCGCGCGAGGGCAGCTGAAGGAGAATGCGCATGTGCTCGACGTCAATGTCGATTACGTCGGTCGCGATGGCGAGCGTGACATGCATGAGCTTGTCAGTCGTCTGGTGACGAATGTCAATCTTCCATTGATGCTGGATTCAACGGAATGGCAAAAAATGGAAGCTGGCCTGAAGCTGGCTGGTGGTAAGTGCATTCTCAACTCCACCAACTATGAAGATGGTGATGAACGCTTTTTCAAGGTGTTGGAGTTGGCGCGTCGCTATGGCGCCGCCGTGGTCATCGGCACCATCGATGAGGATGGAATGGCCCGTACGGCCGAGCGCAAGTTTGCGATCGCCCAGCGCGCCTATCGCGATGCCCTCGAATTTGGCCTCCCGGCCCATGAACTCTTTTATGACCCCCTGGCGCTGCCGATTTCCACCGGCATTGAAGAGGATCGTCTCAATGGCGCTGAGACCCTTGAGGCCATCCGCCTGATCCGCAGCCGGTTGCCTGGCGTGCATGTGTTGCTTGGGGTCAGCAACGTGAGCTTCGGTCTTTCGCCGGCGGCCCGGATTGTTCTCAATTCGGTTTTCCTGCACGACTGCTGTGAGGCGGGCATGGATGCGGCGATCATCAGCCCTGCAAAAATTCTTCCGCTCGCCAGAATCACGGAGGAGCATCAGCGGGTCTGCCGGGATCTGATCCTCGATCGCCGGCGTTTCGATGCGATGCCGGCGGCGACACCATCCCGCGAGGCCGTAGCCCTTGGTGCCGTCTGCACCTATGACCCGCTCACGGAGCTCACCACCCTGTTCGAGGGGGTTTCAGCGAAGGAGGCACGCCAGAGCGGTCCTTCCCTGGCGGACCTGCCCCTGGAGCAACGCCTGAAGCAGCACATCATCGATGGTGAGCGCATCGGCCTGGAGCAGGCGCTGACCGAGGCCCTTGCACTTCATCCCCCCCTGCAGATCATCAACACCTTCC
>CAIXOZ010000126.1 GCA_903921295.1 uncultured cyanobacterium
GCACGCAGCTCATCAGGGTCGGCCAGGGAGTGGCCGCGGTAGCGGTAGGTGAGGCACTCCAGCAGGGTCGGGCCTTCGCCGGCCCGGGCCCGGGCCACGGCACGCTCTGCCGCACCGCGCACGGCCAGCACATCCATGCCATCAACCACTTCGCCGGCCATGCCGAAGGCGCGGGCCTTGTGCCAGATCTCCGGATCGCTGGTGGCGCGGTCATGATCCATGCCGATCGCCCAGCGGTTGTTCTCCACCACGAACAGGATCGGCAGCTTCCACAGGGTGGCCATGTTCAGGCACTCGTAGAACTGGCCGACGTTGCAGGTGCCATCGCCGAAGAAGGCGGCGGTGACGGCGTCACTGCTGGCATCACCGAGGGCGTCGCGCTTGTAGCGGCTTGTGAACGCGGCGCCGAGGGCAACGGGAATTCCCTCCCCGATGAAGGCGTACCCGCCGAGAAGGTGGTGCTCCCGGGAGAAGAGGTGCATCGAACCACCGCGGCCCTTGCTGCAACCGGTCTCCTTGCCGAACAGCTCACTCATCACCTCGCGGGCCGGCACGCCACAACTGAGAGCGTGGACGTGATCGCGGTAGGTGCTGCAGAACCAGTCGTGCTGGAGCTTCATCGCCTGGATCACCCCCGTGCTAACGGCCTCCTGGCCGTTGTAGAGGTGAACAAAGCCGAACATCTTGCCGCGGTAGTACATCTCCGCGCACTTGTCCTCGAAGCGACGCCCGAGGGTCATGTCGCGATAGAGCATCAGGCCCTGATCGCGGTTGATGGTGGCCGGCACCGTCGGGGCCAGGGAGAGGAGGCGTTCGGCATGGCTGCCGGCACCCACAGAACCACCCTGGGGGGTGCCATGGCCGTTGGCGGCCGCCGGCGACGCCAGAGTCTGCGCTGTCATCTCCTGGGTCATGGCAATCGCCGCCGTCCACAGTCCTCAGCAGACTCTACGGGGTCTATCCACCGGCACCGACTCCGGGGGGCAGGCAAGACGGCCGGATCTGCCTAAAGTTCCGCAGCTGACAACGGTTTGGGTTGGAACTGCCGATCGACCACTTTCGCCTTCTTGGCGTCAGTCCGGCCATCGACGCCCAGAGCGTTCTCCACACTCTTCAGCAGCGGCTGGACAGGCCGCCGGGCGATGGCTTCACGGCTGAGGCGCTCGAGGCCCGGGCCCAGCTGCTGCGCGACAGCGCCGATGTGCTCTCCGACGAGAAGCTGCGCCATCGCTACGAAGACGAGCTGACCGCGGTGATCGAGGGAGATCCGGGGATGATCCCGGCCCTGGTCATCCCCTCCGCCCGCGAGGTGGGGGGACTGATCCTGCTCTGGGAAGCGGGTCTGGGCGCCCAGGCCTTCGAACTGGCCAGCCGCAGCCTCCAGCCGCCCAGGGCTCCGGCCCTCGGCAGTGGCCGCGAATCCGATCTTTCCCTGCTGGCAGGCCTGGCCAGCCGCCAGGCCGCTGAGGACGACCAGCAGGAGCGTCAGTACGAACGGGCCGCCGAGATGTTGCTCAAGGGGCAGCAGCTGCTTCAGCGGATGGGCCAGCACCACGCCCTGCGCCAGGAGCTGGCCAGGCAGCGGGATGCCCTGCTGCCTTACCGGGTGCTGCAACTGCTCAGCCGGGCCGGAATCGAGGAGCGGCGCGAGGGATTGGTCCTGCTCGAGAGGCTGGTCGAGCGGCGGCAGGGACTCGATGGCGATGCCGATCCGGACTTCGCCCGGCCGGCCTTTGAGGCCTTCCTCAACCAGATCCGTCTGTATCTGACTGTGCAGGAGCAGATCGATCTCTTCGAGCGCTGGTCAGAGCAGGGATCGAGCCGCGCCGGTGTGCTCGCCGCCATGGCCCTGGCGGCCTCAGGCTTTGCCCAGCGCAAACCGCAGCGGATCGCCCTGGCGATGACGCGTCTGCAGAGCAGCGACGCCGGCGGGCTGGCCAGAGCGGTGGCCTTCCTGACCCTGTTGCTGGGCCAGGTCGAGGACGCCCAGGCCCTCGCCTCCAGCCTCAGGGACACCCCCGACGCGGTCCCCCTCGCGGAGGTCTGTCAGGACTGTGTGCACTGGCTGCGTGATGAGGTGCTGCCGGGCTATCGGGATGTGGAGATCGAGGCCGATCTGGACGCCTGGTTCGCCGATCGCGATGTCCAGGACTTCATCGAGCAGCAGGACCGCCGCGCCGGCCGCCAGCGCGTCAGTCAGAGCCAGGCGGTCACCCCACCCTTCCTGCGTCCACCGGTGGAGCAGGCGCTGCCTGGCGACCCCGCAGCCGGCACCGGCCCGGGCAGCACCGGATCCGCCGCCGACACCGTGCTCCTGGATCGCGACGACGCCCCGGATGGCGATCTGGATGGCGATCAGGAGGACGGAGACCTCTGGGATGGCGACGAAAGCCCCTGGTACCTCCGGTACTGGCCGCAACTGCCCACCCTGAGCCTGCCAACGCTCCGCTGGCCCGTCTTCTCCCCGCCGACGCTCAAACCGCTGCACTGGGCCGCGATCGCTGGCGGAGTGGCTGTGGCGGGCACGCTCTGCTGGGTGTGGCGGCCGAAGCCGCAGTCCCTGGCGGTGCAACCGCTGCCAGCGCCGCCGCAGGCCCCGGCTCCCGCCGCTCCCAGGCCCCCGGAACCGATCGAGGCGACCGCTCTGCCGCTGCGGAGCCCCCGCCCGAGCGAGGCGCAGATCCGAGCGCTGCTCGAGGGCTGGCTGCAGGCCAAGGCTGCGGTGATGGCCGGTAACGCGCCGGCCATCACCCTGGACTCCCTCGCAGACCCCGACCAGATCGCCAGGTTGAACCGGCAGCGTGCCCAGGATCAGCGCCTGGGGCAGACCCTGACGATGACGGCCACCCTCAGCGATCTGCGGATCCTCCCGGACGCCCAAGGCTCGGGCGTTCCGCCCACCCAGATCCAGGTGCTGGCGCAGATCCGCTACAGCGACGAGAGACGCGATCGCGGCGGCCAGGTGCTCAGCGCCGATGCGCCGCGCACCCTGAGCAACACCTATGGGTTCAGGCGGGGCAGCGATGGCCTCTGGCGCCTGACGGACTTCCGCCCCGGCTCCTGAGCCTGCGCCTGCATACCATCCTTCCAGTCCCGGCCCCCTGCGCGAGGCAGGCCCCCACGCGATGTTCGACGAGCTTTCCCAGCGGTTTGAGGATGCGGTCAAGAGCCTGAAGGGCCAGGACCGGATCACGGAGACCAACATCGAGGGTGCCCTGCAACAGGTGCGGCGGGCCCTGCTCGAGGCCGATGTGAGCCTGCCGGTGGTGCGGCAGTTCGTCGAGGAGGTGCGCACCCGGGCGGTCGGAGCCGAGGTGGTGCGCGGGGTGAACCCCGATCAGAAATTCATCCAGCTGGTGCACGAGCAGCTGGTGGAGACCATGGGCGGCGAGAACGCGCCGCTGGTGGGTGCGGGCAGCACCGGCGCCCCGAGCGTGGTGCTGATGGCGGGCCTGCAGGGAGCCGGCAAGACCACCGCCACCGCCAAGCTGGGTCTGCATCTGAAGGAGAAGGGCCGCCGGGCCCTGCTGGTGGCGGCGGATGTCTACAGGCCGGCGGCGATCGACCAGTTGCGCACCCTGGGCGAGCAGATCGGAGTCGAGGTGTTCAGCCTCGGCGCCGACGCCAGACCGGAGGACATCGCAGCCGCCGGCATCGCCAGGGCCCGTGAGGAGGGCTTTGACACGGTGCTGGTGGACACCGCCGGTCGTCTCCAGATCGACACGGAGATGATGGAGGAGATGGTGCGGATCCGCGAAGCCTGCAGCCCCGATGAGGTGCTGCTGGTGGTGGATTCGATGATCGGTCAGGAGGCGGCCGAGCTCACCCGCGCCTTCCACGACCAGGTGGGCCTCACCGGCGCCGTGCTCACCAAGCTCGACGGCGATTCCCGCGGTGGTGCCGCCCTGTCGATCCGCAAGGTGAGCGGGGCGCCGATCAAGTTCATCGGCACCGGCGAAAAGGTGGAGGCGCTGCAGCCCTTCCACCCGGAGCGGATGGCGAGCCGGATCCTTGGCATGGGCGATGTGCTCACCCTGGTGGAGAAGGCCCAGAAGGAGGTGGAGCTGGCCGATGTGGCCCGGATGCAGCAGAAGCTGCAGGAAGCCTCCTTCGACTTTTCGGACGTCCTGCAGCAGATGCGCCTGATCAAGCGCATGGGATCGCTCGGCGGTCTGATGAAGATGATCCC
>CAIXOZ010000127.1 GCA_903921295.1 uncultured cyanobacterium
ATCAGGTGGAAACGAGCGTGGCACTGGCGGTGGCCCGCAGCCTGAGCGATGCCACGAGCGTCGATGGTGACGACCTGAAACGACTGAAAACCGAGGGCGTGCTTCTGGCCGACCCCGAACCCGATCGGGTAAGGCTCGACATCCGCCAGGCGGCCCGCCAGCAGCTGCTGGCGGCCGGCCTCAGCCGCGAGAGGATGCGACAGTGCCCCCTCTGCACGGCTTCAGAGCCGGAACTGTTCCATTCCTGGCGACGCGACCAACGGAAAGCGGTGCAGTGGAGCGGCATCGTTTCTCAGATGGAGGCAGGGGCCAGCGAGTTTTCAGAAAACGACAAAAGCTCAGCGTGACGGCCAACAACGGCTTGCTTGCAGTGGCACAACCGTCCAACCAAAGCCAGTCGCTTGACACATTCAAGGGCAGATCAGGCCAACCAAGCCTCATCGAGGGGTCACAGGAACGATGAATCGGTCCCAATCAGCCCAAACGGGCGTAGAGCAACAGCCCCCCTTCCTTTTTTGAAACTGGCGTGGGGTTACATCTCTGGTATAAATGATGCGTAAGTTGCATACCACCCATGCTGAGCGGTCCAGAGTTGCTGGCCAAGGTCAAGGAGATGGGCGACGCCAGCAAATCCGACCTTGTTCGGGCCTGCGGTTACGTCTCCTTCAAGAAGGACGGCACAGAGCGCCTCAACTTCACTGCTTTTTATGAAGCACTCCTCAACGCCAAAGGCGTTGACTTCGGAGGCACCACAAAAACCGGCAAGGGTGGTCGCAAACTGAGCTTCAACACCAAAGTTCAGTTCAACGGCAACCTGATGGTGGGCAAGGCCTACACGGCCATGCTCGACCTCAAGCCGGGCGATGAATTCGAAATCAAACTGGGTCGGAAGCAGATCCGCCTGGTGCCCCTTGGCGCCGAAGACGAAGGAGACGATTGAGGGCCACGGCCTCTGCGGCCCTGAGACCATCGATCGCAGCCGAGAGGATGCCACCGGCATAACCGGCGCCCTCACCTGCTGGAAACAACCCTGGGATGTTGACACTCTCCAGGGTTGTGCGATCACGGGGCAGTCGAATCGGTGATGAGGTTCTGGTCTCAACGCCGGTGATCACCGCCTCTGCCATCGCAAACCCGGGAATTGAACGCTCGAAGGCGGGCAGAGCTTCCCGGATCGCCTCCAGCACGGGCTCGGGCAGACAGCCTTCGAGACTGGTGAACGTGACGCCGGGAGCATAGGAAGGCTGCACCTGATCCCTCGAGCCCTGAGCCGTTGAAGGACGGCGGGCCAGGAAATCACCAACGCGCTGGGCTGGAGCCGCATAGGTCCTGCCGCCCCGCAGAAAGGCCTGACCTTCCCAGTGGCGTTGGAAGGCCAGGCCGGCCAGCGGATCCTCGGGACCCTGTCCAAAGGGAAGCATGTCCTCCCGATCAATACCAACGACGATGCCGCTGTTGGCATTGCGTTCATTGCGGGTGTGCTGGCTCATGCCATTGGTCACCACCCGCCCTTCCTCTGACGTGGCCCCGACCACCAGCCCACCCGGGCACATGCAGAAGCTGTAGACGCTGCGGCCATTGCTTGCATGGTGCACCAGCTTGTATTCAGCAGCACCGAGACGCGGATGACCACAGGCCTGACCCCAACGGGCCTGATCAATCAAGGGTTGGGGATGCTCAATGCGCACACCGATCGCAAACGGTTTGATCTCCATCGCCACGCCCCGATCGTGCAGCATGCAGAAGGTGTCCCGGGCGCTGTGACCCACGGCCAGCACCACCTGATCGGCGGCGATCTCGGTCCCATCAGCCAGCACCAGGCCGTGCAGGTGTTGGCGCCCCTCGCCGTCAGGTTGCAGGGTCAGATCAACAACCTGGGCCTGAAATCGGATCTCGCCACCGAGGGCCTCGATTGCCGCCCGCAGGCCGCGCACCACCGTCGCCAGTTTGTAGGTGCCGATGTGGGGGCGATGTTCCACAAGAATCTCCGGGTTGGCACCGGCGGCCACCAGTTCCTCCAGGACCTTGCGGCCGTAATGGCCTGGATCGCGGATCTGGCTGTAGAGCTTTCCATCGGAAAACGTGCCGGCTCCGCCCTCTCCAAACTGGGCATTGGAGCTGGGGTCGAAGGGCTTCTGTCCTTTCCAGAAGCCGAAGGTGTCGGCCGTGCGCTCCCGCACCGCCTTGCCCCGTTCCAGCAACAGGGGCCGAAACCCCATCTGCGCCAATGACAACGCCGCGAAGTAACCACAGGGGCCGGCACCGACAATGACCGGTCGAGGGGCTGGATCATCGTCCGGAGCCTGGGCCACCGGCCGATAGCTGGTGTCCGGGGCAGGGCGGAGATGGGGGTCGCGTCGCGCGCGTCGCAACAGAGCCGCCTCGTCCTCCACCTCGACATCAACGCTGTAGACCAGCGCGATCTGATCGCGACGGCGGGCATCGACACTGCGTCTGACGACCGTGACGTTGCGCAGGGAGCCGGCAGGGATCTTCAGGCGCCGACAGATGGCTGGCGCAAGGTCTGCCGGTTCGTGATCCAGGGACAGTTTCAGCTCACTCAACCGAAGCACCGCCACTCCTTGCGCCTGTGTGGATCATCCCAGGACCGGAGACGACGGCAAGAGCAGCAAGATGCCGGCGCGGAGCTCTCGAACCATTGCAAGGGCACGTCGTCTGACCGCCTCCCTGTCAGGGTGGCCCCAAGACCGACACAACGGAACACCCCATGAGTCTGAGCCACTGCCCCCTCTGCATGGGCCTGGCCCTGCTCAGCGCCGTCCGTTTCATGGCCCATGCCGTGCTGCTCTGGCAACTGCGCTCCACTGCTGGTCAGGCCCCTGAGCTTCAGCTCGCCTGAGGAGCAAGCGGCAACGCCAGCTCCAGGGCCAGGAGCTGGCGATGGAGTGAACGCAGCCCATCAGGCGAAACACTGATGGAGTCAATGCCTTCCTGCACCAACAGCTGCAGCAGGGTCGGGCAGCTGACCGGCGCTTCACCACAGATGCCGATCGGGCGCCCGCAGCGATGGGCCGTACGGATCGCCAGCGTGATCAGCTCCAGCACCGCGGGATCGTCGGTGGCGAAGGCCTCGCTCACCAGCGCGGAGTCCCGATCCAGGCCAAGGGTGAACTGGGTCAGATCATTGGAGCCGATCGAGAAGCCATCGAAGCGATCCGCCAGAGCCCGCAGGTGAAACACAGCGCTGGGCAGTTCGATCATCGCGTGGATCTGAAGGCCATCCTGGCCGCGACGCAGGCCATGGCGGGCCATGGCCTCCAGCACCCGATCCGCCTCCTGGGGCGTGCGGATGAACGGCACCATCGGCATCAGCGAACGCAGCCCCAGACGCTGTCGGGCGGCAGCAATCGCCGCACACTCGAGGGCAAAAGCATCGGCGTAGGCCTCCGAGCCGTAGCGGATCGCCCCCCGCCAGCCCAGCATCGGATTCTCCTCCTGGGGCTCAAACCAGCGGCCTCCGAGCAGGGCCTTGTATTCGTTGCTCTTGAAATCGCTGAAGCGCAGCAGCACCGGCCGCGGATGGAAGGTGGCGCCGATCATGGCCATCCCCTCCAGCAGCCGATCCAACCCGTAGGCCCACCCACTCACGAAGGGTGCCGTGATCGCCGCCAGCCGCTCCCGTTCGCCGCCATCCTGAACGCGTTCGGGATGCAACAGGGCCATGGGATGGGCACGAAGCTGATGCACAAGGATGAATTCAAGCCGGGCCAGGCCAACGCCGGCGCAGGGGAGGCTCCCGAGGCCGAGCACCGTGGCCGGATCGGCCACATTGAGCAGCAGCCGGGTGCGGGTGGGGGGCAGCGGTTCAGGTCGTTCCTCCAGCAAACGAAACGGCAACCAGCCGGGGTAGACCGCCCCGACTTCCCCCTGGCAGCAGCTGACGGTGACCGGGGCTCCCTCCTGCAGCCGCTGTGTGGCCTCAACGGTGCCGACGATCGCCGGGACGCCAAGCTCGCGCGCCAGGATGGCCGCATGGCAGGTGGCGCCCCCCTGGTCGGTGACGATGGCCGCCGCCAGGCGCAGGATCGGCTCCCAGTCGGGATCGGTGCGACCCGTGACCAGCACATCACCGCTCTGAAAGCGCTCGATCTCGGCGGGGCTGGCCAACCGCCGCACGCGTCCATGGACCACTGCCGAACCGATCGCCCGACCGCTGATCAGCGGCGCCACCCCATGGGGATCGAGTTCCCAGCGTCGATCCAACCAGGGGCGTCGCTGACGTGAGCCTGTTTCCGGTCTGGCCTGAAGGATGAACAAAGCCCCCGTGGGGCCGTCCTTGGCCCACTCGATGTCCATCGGCGTCAGCACGCCCCGCTCCTCGCTGTAGTGCCGCTCGATCGCCACCGCCCAGCCGGCCAGGCGCAGCACCTCCTCCTCACTCAGGCAGAACTGCTGCTGCAGCGTCTCCGGCACCGGCTGATCGACCAGCTCGCGGCCGCCCGCAGTGACGACCGACAGCCGCCGTTTCTGTTTGGCACCGAGGCGACGACGCAGGATCGGGGCGTACCCCTGCGCCAGCGTGGACTTGAGCACCAACCATTCATCGGGCTGAACAGCCCCCTGCACCACCAGCTCCCCCAGACCCCAGGCACCGGACACCAGCACGACCGCCGCTGAACCGCTCTCGGGATCGAGGCTGAACATCACACCGGCGCAGCCCTGATCGGAACGGACCAGCTGCTGCACACCCACACTCATGGCCACCGAGGTCGGGTTGAACCCATGCTCCTGGCGATAGGCGATGGCGCGATCGGTGAACAGGGAGGCCAGACAGCGCCGACAGGCCGCCAGCAGAGCCGCTTCACCGACCACATCCAGAACGGTGTCCTGCTGGCCAGCGAAACTGGCTTCCGGCAGGTCCTCGGCCGTGGCGCTGGAACGCACGGCCAGGGGCAGCGCTGGATCACCGCCACTGGCGGCGATCAGCTGCTGATGGGCATCACGAATCGCCTGGACCAGGGGTTCCGGTAACGGTGCATCCAGGATCAGGGCCCGGGCACGAGCGCCAACCCGGCGCAGGGCCCCCAGATCCCTGGCATCCAGGCCACCCAACAGCTCCTGCAGCGGTGGCTCCAGGCCATTGGCCTGGAGGAACAGACGGTAGGCGGCGGTCGTGGTGGCAAACCCTGGCGGCACCTGAATACCGGCGGGCTGAAGATGGCGGATCAGCTCACCGAGCGACGCATTCTTGCCGCCCACGAGGGCGATGTCTTCGAGTCCCACCGACGCCAGCGGCAGAACCAGTGCAGGATCAACACCAGGCAAGCTGGCGCGGCCAGGATTCATCGGTATGCAGAAGCAGGGGGCGGGCTGGGCGAAGCGCTCGCCTTTGGCCGAGGCTGATCAGAACGGCTTTCGCCTGCGCAGGGATCGGCATATCCGACACCCGATCGAGGCGCTGGCAGCGCAAAAGCGCAGGTCCCAGCAGACACAACCACCCTGGAGGCTTCGGCACTCAGGCGAGCAGAGACAATCGCGTCCAAGTGCGCGTGGTCACATCACCAGAACCGATACATTCCTCTGCCATGGAAAACCCAGTGGGAACAATCTTGCTGTGCTAAATTAAAAAAGATCGCTTTCATACCTGTGCGCAAGCTCCACCTGGCAAGTCTGACCGCCGCCCTGGTCGCCTTTGGCAGCGCCCCCCTGGCAGCCCAGAGCCAGGTCGCGCCGGCTCCCGCCGCCAAGACAGGCACACCGAAGGCCGCCAGCCGTGATGTGATTGGCGCCCTCAGCCTGGCCTCAGCCGTCAGTGCCTGCGAACTGGCGATCAATTCCAAGGTTCCCCTCCAGACCGGCGTGATTTCAGCCGCCCAGGCGGCAACCTTCGCGATTTCGAATCTGTATAACAATCAGATCGAAGGAATCAGCACCACCCTGAAGCCCGAACAGATCATGAACGGCAACGTGATTGAGACGATCGTACGCATCAAAGATGGTTGCTACACCAAATTGAATGACACCGACAAGAAGTACGTCGACGGCATCATCAGCGAAGTACAGACCCAGCTGAAGAAGCAAGGCGGTTCCAAGTGAATCCATTAAGTCTCGTCAACCACTGAGACCATCAAGCCTCAATCATTGTCGATTGAGGCTTTTTTACCAGGATCCTGCTTCTGCCGCGTCGCTTCCTCCGGCTCGGGCTCGGGAAAGAGCTGACTGACCAGACCAACAGCCAGCAACATCAGACCAAGGCCCAGGGCGAGGGGCCGTGTTTCCGGCGCTTCGCCCCAGACAGCGGCAGACAGGAAGGCCGCCCCAAGCAACAGAGAAGGCACCAGCACGATTCCTTTGGCGGTGCGGTTGAGGCCCATGAAGCAATCAGAAGGTTGGTTGAAGCCAGCAGCACCCTCAGCAGGAGGATCCTCGACCTGGGGAAGCCAGCTGGGCCGCGATCAAACCTGAAGAAAGATCCAGACCCATCGGATCACCCGGGGCAATGGCCTGGCCGGGGCGGGGCAGCGGAGTGACCCTGGCGACCAGGGTGCCACCCACAGAACCGATCGGACGCAGATTGACCCGGCTCTGCCGCGGCAGCCGTGCCCTCAGCCATTGCTGAGCCTGGGCCTGATCCTCTGGGGCGACCTCCAGGCAAGCCAGCTGCACAGGATAGCTGCGATTCCGATCACCGATCTGAAGCAGGGTGGCCGTGCGCACCTGCAGCACCTCGGCCGCCAGGGCCGGGGCCAGACCCGCCAGAAGAACCAGCAAGCCAAGAACTGCGGGCAGAAGGAAGGCCCTGATAAGGAGGCTGGAAGCCTGCAGGATTGAAATCAAGGCGAGGCGGCGCTGACCAGTCGGGGGCAGGGGCGCGTCTCCGCGGTCCTGGGGGGTCAGAGCCTTGCTCCGCAGTTGGGGCAATGGCGATGGGCACTGACCGTGGTGGTTCCGCAGGCCTGACACTGACGGGTGGTGTCGATCGCCAACTCCGGATGGCTGGGCAGACCGACCATCTGGGCATTGCTGGCTCCCGGTGGCACCATCGGGTAGCAATTCTCATTGCGACGAACCACCACGTTCACGAAGGCCGGCCCCGGATGGTCCAGGGCCTCCTTCAGGCCCCGGCGCAGGTCCGAACGGTCGCTGATCGTGATTCCCCGGACGCCGAAAGCCTCAGCGAGCGCCTCGAAGTTGGGCATGCCAGCGGTCATCTCCGAAGCGGAATAGCGCTCGTCGTAGAAGCTCTCCTGCCACTGGCGCACCATTCCCTGCCAGCCATTGTTGAGCACCACCACCTTCACCGGCAGCTTGTACTGGCTCAGGGTTCCCAGCTCCTGGATGTTCATCAGAATGCTGGCGTCGCCGGCCACACAGATCACCTGATCCTTCGGGAAGGCCGTCTGCACGCCCAGCGCCGCCGGCATGCCGAAGCCCATGGTGCCGAGGCCTGCGCTGCTGATCCAGTGGCGGGGGCCATTGTGCAGGAACTGCGCCGCCCACATCTGATGCTGGCCCACATCGGTGGTGTAGTAGGCATCGGGAGCCAGATCCCGCAGGGCCACCACCACCTCCTGGGGTGCGATCTCACCGTCGGGGGCGGGCACCACCAGGGGGTAGTGGCGTTTCCATCCGTCAATGCGCTCCAGCCAGGCTTCGGTGCGACCGCCGGCGGACTCACCGGCGGACAGCTCCAGCAGCGATTCGAGCGCGGCACGGACATCGGCGACCACCGCCACATCCGGCCGGCGCGTCTTCCCCATTTCGGCCGCATCGATATCGATGTGGATCACCTGGGCACGGGTGGCGAAGCTGTCGAGACGGCCCGTGACGCGGTCGTCGAAACGGGCCCCGGCGGCGATCAGCAGATCGCACTCCGTGACGGCGAAGTTGGCATAGGCGGTGCCATGCATGCCGAGCATGCCAAGCGCCAGGGGATGGCGCTCATCGAAGCAGCCCTTGCCCATCAGCGTGGTGGTCACCGGCAGACGGAATCGCTCGGCCAGGGCACGGATCTGGTCATGGGCGCCGGCGCTGATGGCCCCGCCACCGACATACAGCAACGGTCGGCGGGACTCGCGGATCAGCTCCAGGGATGCCGCGATCGCCTCGGTCCGGGGAGCGGCTGGCAGGGTGTAGCCGGCGGGCCTGGCCGTACCGGGCTCCACGGGGTGGTAATCGAACTCCTCGAGGCCCACATCCTTGGGCACATCAATCAGCACCGGGCCAGGACGGCCGGTGGAGGCGATCAGGAAGGCCTCGGCAACGATGCGACCGATGTCGGCAGGATCGCGGACGACCCAGGAGTGCTTCACGATCGGCAGGGTGATCCCGAAGATGTCGGTTTCCTGGAAGGCGTCCGTACCGATCGCCGAACGGGGGACCTGGCCGGTGATCACCACCATCGGCACCGAATCCATCTGGGCGGTGGCGATGCCGGTGACGAGATTGGTGGCGCCCGGACCGGAGGTGCCGAAGCAGACCCCCACCTGACCGGTGGCACGGGCGTAGGCATCGGCCGCATGGGTGCCGCCCTGCTCGTGGCGCACCAGGATGTGCTTCAGCCAGCCGCGGGCCTCCGCCTTGTGCAGCTCGTCGTAGATGGGCAGGATCGCGCCGCCGGGGTAGCCAAAGATGTGGCGCACGCCATGGCGATGCAAGGCATCCATCAGGGCATAGCCGCCATTGACCCGGAGCGGAGCGTCAGGGTTGGCAGCGCCGCCGGCACCGGCAGCGGCGGTGGTGGCGGCAGGAGCGCC
Organism: uncultured cyanobacterium; assembly: GCA_903921295.1. Classification (GTDB taxonomy): domain Bacteria; phylum Cyanobacteriota; class Cyanobacteriia; order PCC-6307; family Cyanobiaceae; genus CAIXOZ01. Next base: position 8,718 of record CAIXOZ010000127.1, read on the forward strand.
GGGGGCGGAGGAGGACGTCACGGACGTGAGGGTCACGGGAAAACGCAGGCCACTCAACGGAATAGGTCAACCCTAGGCTCTGGCCGCACGTTTGGCGCCCCCCGCCGACGAGCTTCAGCCATCGCCCGCAGGATCACGGCTGGATCGAGCCAGCGATCGCCGTAGCGAAGCGCCCAGTGCAGATGCGGGCCGCTGCTGCGTCCGCTCAGACCGACCCGGCCGATCAGCTGGCCACGGCGCACGGGCGTGCCGCCAGCCAGCTGGACGCCTTCAGCGCGATAGACCCCCTGGTGCACCGAACCGGACAGATGGCAGTAGAGGTGTTCCCAGGCCCCGGAGCGCACCACCAGGCCCAGACCGCAGCGTGAATCGTTGATCACCTGCGCCACCCGCCCGGACCACCAGCTGCGCACGGGCGAACCGAGCGGCGCAGCGATATCGAGACCGTGGTGGGGTTCCAGCACTCCGGATGGGCCGGTCCGCAGGCCGAAGTGCGAGGTGTAGCCGAGAAACATCGGCACGGGAAACTGACCCAGCCGCCACGGGTTCTCTGTCCGCAGCGGGTTCCGGGCCCACAGCGGGCCTGGAGCCAGCACGATCAGCATGACCAGAGAAAGCCCCCCGATCACGCCGCAGGAGCGCTGCGCGCTGTCTGAGGTCAGCACCGATGCAGGACGACCATGCCCCGGCCTCCTCAGCAGCATCCTCGGGGGGGGCCGCCGGAGTTCAGAGCAGTCCGAGGCCATGCAAAGGGCCACGACCGGAAAGGAGCTCGATCAGGAAGGCCAGGAAGCCCACCATCGCCAGGCGACCATTCCAGACCTCGGAGCTGTTGTTCCAGCCCCAGGCCCACTTGTCCTGCGGGTAGAGCTTGACCTTGGTCGGCAGCTCCGCCGCCTGATCGAGATTGATCTCGGGACCGGCCATCGCCTGTTGGACCAGATCGGCCAGACCGGCGATGAAGGTGGGATCGGTATCAAGGGCGGGCACCCTGCGGAAGTTGGCCACACCGGCTTCGGTGGCCAGCTCCCTGTATTCGATGTCGATCTCCTCAAGGGTTTCGATGTGCTCGCTCACAAAACTGATCGGCACGACCACCAGATCCTTCACCCCCTGATGACCGAGCTCCTCAAGCGCTTCCTCGGTGTAGGGCTTCAACCACTCCACGGGGCCGACGCGACTCTGGTACGCCAGGGTGAAGGGATTGCGGAAGCCCAGGCGTTCCTCGA
>CAIXOZ010000128.1 GCA_903921295.1 uncultured cyanobacterium
CCCCCAGCCCCCACAAGCGCCCCCAAGACCTCGACGTGATCGTGTATCGCGAAAACACCGAGGACATCTACATGGGGATCGAGTGGGAGGCCAACGATCCGGTGGGCCTCGAGCTGATTCAGCACCTCAACGAGGTGGTGATCCCGGCCAACGGCAAGCTCGGCAAGCGCCAGATCCCGGCCGGCTCCGGCATCGGCATCAAGCCGGTGAGCAAGCACGGCAGCCAGCGCCACATCCGCAAGGCGATCCAGCACGCCCTGAAGCTCGAGGGCGACCAGCGCCACGTCACCCTGGTCCACAAGGGCAACATCATGAAGTTCACGGAAGGGGCCTTCCGCGACTGGGGCTATGAGCTGGCCACCACCGAATTCCGCGACGTCTGCATCACCGAACGCGAGAGCTGGATCCTCGGCAACCTCGAGCAGAACCCCGGCCTCAGCATCGAAGCCAACGCCCGCCTGATCGACCCGGGCTACGACAGCCTCACCCCCGAGAAGAAAGCCGCTGTCTGCGACGAGGTGCAGGGCGTGATCGAGGCCATCGGCACCAGCCATGGCGACGGCCAGTGGAAGCAGATGGTGATGGTCGATGACCGCATCGCCGACAGCATCTTCCAGCAGATCCAGACCCGGCCTGCGGACTATTCGGTGCTGGCCACCCTCAACCTCAACGGCGACTACATCTCCGATGCTGCTGCCGCCGTCGTCGGTGGCCTGGGCATGGCCCCCGGCGCCAACATCGGCGATACCGCCGCCATCTTCGAGGCCACCCACGGCACCGCCCCCAAGCACGCCGGCCTTGATCGGATCAACCCCGGCTCGGTGATCCTGTCGGGCGTGATGATGCTCGAATACATGGGCTGGCAGGAGGCGGCGGACCTGATCACCGCCGGCCTCAGCGCCGCCATCGCCGCCGGTGAGGTCACCTACGACCTGGCCCGGCTGATGGAGCCGCCGGTGGAGCCCGTCAGCTGCTCCGGCTTCGCCGACGCCGTGATCCGCCACTTCGGCGGCTGAGGCCAGGGTCGGGGCCCGGCTCTCGGAGCCCCGACGACAACGCCCAACGTGGCCACGAACGTGACGCGCGTCTAGCAGTGGGGTTCCTGCTGAGCCCAGTCGATGGCCACCCTGGAACAGCCAGTGCCCCATCGACGGGCACTGATGCCATGACCACGATCACCGTCTGGGGCAACCGCGGCAGCGGCAGCCCCCTCAGCCGCCAGGAACTGACGATCGCGCCCCCAGGCCCCGATGAGGTGCTGCTGGAGGTGCTCTCCTGCGGTCTCTGCCACAGCGATCTCGGCCACCTCGACGAACCGCTGGCCGCCGACGCCCCACCGGTGGTGGCGGGCCATGAGGTGATCGGCCGGGTGGTGGCGATCGGCAGCGACGTGGATCCGGCGCGCCACGGTCAGCTCTGCGGCCTCGGCTTCATCGCCGGCACCTGCCGTCACTGCAGCTACTGCCTGAGCGGCCGCCAGACCCTCTGCGCCAGCTTCGAGAGCACGATCCTCGGACGCCCCGGTGGCTTCGCCAGCCACGTCAAGGCGCACCAGGACTGGGTGATCCCGCTTCCCGGGGGCCTCGATCCCAGCAGCGCCGGCCCGCTGCTCTGCGCCGGGGTGACGGTCTTCGAACCGCTGTTCAGCGCTGGCGTCTCCCCCACCGCCCATGTGGCCGTGATCGGCGTGGGCGGCCTCGGCCATCTGGCCGTGCAGCTGGCCCGGGCCTGGGGCTGCGAGGTCACCGGCGTCACCACCTCCAGCAGCAAGAGCGCGGAGATCCTCAGCCTCGGCGCCCATCAGGTGCAGCTGCTGTCGGAGCTGAATCAACGCCAGGGCACCTACGACCTGATCATCAACACCAGCGACCACGCCCTCGACTGGGACGCCGTGGTCGCCAGCCTGGCGCCTGGCGGCTGCCTGCATCAGCTGGGGCTCTGCGCCACTCCGATTCCGCTGCGGCTGTTCCCGTTCGTGAAGGGCAACCTCAGCTTCCGATCGTCGTTGACATCCACTCCCGCCAACACGGCCCGGCTGCTGTCCTTCTGCGCCCGTCACGGCATCCGGCCGCTGGTGGAGGTGCTGCCGATGGCCGCGATCAACACGGCGATCGAACGGCTCCGGCGCGGCGATGTGCGTTACCGCTTCGTGCTGCAGGGGCCGGCCTAGGGCCTGGCGTCGCGGTAGTCGGGATGGGTGGGGGGCATCACCTTGTAGACCCAGGTGTGGCTCACCCGTCCACCACGGGCGTTGTAGATCACCACTTCCGAGGCCGCCACCCGGCCCTCGGCGTTGAACACCAGCAGCTCGCCCCAGGACTCACTCAGACCATCGCCGAGATCGCGACCGGTGGCACGCAGGACCCTGTAGCGGAGGCCACGGGGCCAGAGGGCAAGCATCCGCGCCACGAACGGAGCCGCCGCGCTCACATCCACCTCCGGCTCCCCCGGATGGACCGAGATCAGATCAGGGGAGAACACCGCCTCCAGAGCTTCGGCATCCCGCCGATTGAAGGCCTCGACGTAGGCCTGAAACAACGCCAGGGCATCCATCGGCATCCGGCCGGCTGGCCAGAGGTTACGCGGCCCGGCAGACTCAGACCATGGCGCCCCAGCACTCCACGCCGGATTCCGCATCCGGCCCCCTCCCCGGCCTCCCGGGCCTGCCGGTCGGCGTGGCCGACCCCTGCGTGCACTGCGGCTTCTGCCTCACAAGCTGCGCCAGCTACCGGGTGATGGGCACGGAGATGGACTCGCCCCGGGGCCGCATCCACGCCCTGAAGGCGATCGAAGCCGGCCAGCTGAGCCTCGATGCCACCGTCGCCAGCCATTTCGACAGCTGCCTGGGCTGCTTCGCCTGCGTCACGGCCTGCCCCTCGGGGGTGCGCTACGACCAGCTGCTGGCCGCCACCCGGCCGAAGCTGAACGCGCCGGACCTGCGCAGTCCCGCCCAGCGCAGCTGGCGGCGCCTGCTGTTCGCGCTGCTGCCCTACCCCGAGCGCCTGCGGGCCCTGCTGACGCCGCTGCGGGCCTATGCCGGCACACCGTTGCAGGCCCTCAGCCGCCGGCTCGGTCTGCCACGCCTGCTCGGACCCCAGCTGGAGGCGATGGAGCAGCTGCTGCCGCCGCTGGCCCCCGAGGCCTTCAGCGATGCCCTGCCGGTGCTGACGCCTGCGATCGGCCCGCGCCGCCATCGGGTCGGCCTGGTGCTCGGCTGTGTGCAGCGGCTGTTTGATCCGGCCGTGAACCGGGCCGCCCTGGCGGTGCTCAGCGCCAACGGCATCGAAGTGGTGATCCCACCGGATCAGGGCTGCTGCGGCGCCGTCACCCACCACCAGGGGGAACTCGATCAGACCCGCGCCCTGGCCACGGCCCTGATCGCCAGCTTCGACGCCGCGGTCGGCCCGGGACGGCCCGGCGGCAGCGAACCCCTGGACGCGGTGCTGGTGGCGGCCTCCGGCTGCGGCCACACCCTGAAGCAACTGCCGGAGCTGATCGGCACCAGCTTCCGCGCCCCGGTGGCCGACATCCAGGAATTCCTGCACCGGGTCGGGCTGAGTGAAGCCTTCCAGGCGGCGATGCAACCGCTGAACCACAGCGATGGTCAGCCCGCAGGCCCGGAGCGGCCGCTGCGGCTGGCTTATCACGACGCCTGCCACATGCTCCACGGCCAGGGCCTGCAGGACGAGCCACGGTCGCTGCTGCGCCGGATTCCTCACGTGCAGCTGCTGGAGGCGCGGGAGGCGGGGGTGTGCTGCGGCAGCGCCGGCGTCTACAACCTGGTGCAGCCGGAGGAGGCCGCCGAGCTGGGCCGCCTCAAGGCCGCCGACCTGGCCGGCAGCGGCGCCGACCTGGCCGTGAGCGCCAACATCGGCTGCAGCCTTCAGCTCCGACGCCATCTGGCGGACACGCCCCGGCCGCTGCCGGTGCTGCACCCGATCCAGCTGCTGGAGCGGAGCGGCTGTGCACCGAACGGCGACTGAACGGCCGGCGATCACACCGGGGCTCCGTCAACCGCCTCAAGCAGGCGCCACACCTGCCGCAGGCTGTCGTCATCGCCGAGGTTGCCGGGGAAGGTGACCACGGGCAGCCGCGCCACCGGAGCATCGGCGGGCGTCAGCACCTGCGAGAGGCCAGCCATCAACTGCCCCTGCAGCTCCACGGCCTCAAGGTCGAGGCCCTCCGCCAGCAGGGTGTGGCTGGTGATGCCACCTTTGCTGATCAGATAACCGAGCCGAGGTGCCAGGGCTGCCGCCAGCCGCGCCATCAGGGCCGCCAGGGCCAGGCCCAGGCGCCGCCGCTCCTCAGCCGACGCGCAGGTCAGCTCGCCGCGACTGGTGAACAGCACCGGCGTGCGCCCAGCCTCCAGCACCGACGCAAGCGCCAGCCCCAGGCGGCGCTCCAGGGGGGCCCCTGCATCGCGATCGACCGCAGCGTCTGCAGCAGCACCGGCCCGCAGGTCCTGCAGCACCGCCGCCACCGGGATCTCGATCGCCGCGCAGCCTGGCTCCTGCAGCAGCAGCGCCAGCTGGCGATCGGCCAGGGGCACATGGGAGCCCACCAGCACCAGCCCCGGCAGGAGCCGCCCCAGCGGATCGCGGCGCCGCTGGC
>CAIXOZ010000129.1 GCA_903921295.1 uncultured cyanobacterium
ATATGGCTGATCGAGCTGTAGGCGATCTTGCGCTTCAGATTGCGCTGGGCGAAGGAGGTCAGGGCCGCATAAATGATGTTCACCACCCCCAGCACGACCAGCAGCGGTGCGAACTGCACATGGGCCTCGGGCAGCAGCTGCACGTTGAAGCGCAGCAGGGCATAGCCACCCATCTTCAGCAAGATTCCGGCCAGCAGCATGTGCACCGGTGCCGTGGCTTCGCCATGGGCATCCGGGAGCCAGGTGTGCAGGGGCACGATCGGCAATTTGACACCGAAGGCGATCAACAGGCCGGCGTAGCAGAGCACCTGGAAGCCCGTGCTTAGACCTTTTGCTGCCAGGGTTGTGTATTCAAAACTCGGGGTACCGCCGCCGGCAAAGCCCATCGCAAGGGCTACCACAAGGATGAAGAGGGAGCTTCCTGCGGTGTACAGAATAAATTTGGTGGCGGCATATTGACGTTTCTTGCCGCCCCAGATCGCCAGCAGTAGGTACACCGGCAACAGCTCAAGTTCCCAGGCCAGGAAGAAGAGGAGCATGTCCTGCACCGCAAAAACGGCGATCTGGCCGCCATCCATGGCCAGGAGCAGGAAATAGAAAAGGCGGGGTTTGAAGGTCACCGGCCAGGCCGCCAGGGCCGCCAGGGAGGTGATGAAACTGGTGAGCAGGATCAAGGGCATCGAGAGCCCATCCGCTCCCACCGACCAGGCCAGGCCGAGATCGGGAAGCCAGCTGACGTGATCGACCAGCTGCAGGCCTTCCACCGAAGGGTCGTAGCCGTTCAGGTAGGCGCCGACGGTGATCAGGAACGTGATCAGCGAGACCACCAGGGCATACCAGCGGACCTGCTTCCCTTCGCCGCGATCGGGCACGAAGGGAATCAGCAGCGACGCCGCAATCGGCACAAGAATCGCCAGGCTCAGCCAGGGGATGTGGGCTTCGCTGCCGCCCGCCTGAGCCTGGGCCTGGGCCAGGAGCGGACTCCCAGCCACCGCAACATCGAAGATCACAGAAGGGCCCTGGAGTCTGAGGGCAGTGTAGAAATGCCTGTCTGGTTCGGTTCCAGCAATACGGGATACAACACACAGCGATGCCCGGCCGTGGCCTGAGCGGGCCGGGCGTCGCTGGGGATTCGGGCCCGGCTCAGGCCTGGGGTTCACCTTGCGCGCCCCTGGACCTGGCGTGGTCGTGGGTTCCGGTGGCGGTCGGCCCCGTGCCGATCTGGCGGGAGTCGTTCAGGGGATCAGGGGATGCGCGGTGCCTGGATCAACCCTGGCCGGAGGCCGGCCAGGGTTGCGCGCGCGCATTGCTTCAGCGCCCGACCTTCCCGCCTTGGAGGGCCTCAGGCCAGGGAGATCCGGCGCCAGGACCTGGCCTCACAGACCGATCGGTGTCAACGCCGATGCATCATCGGCCCAGGTCCCGCGATGGGCTTATGGATCGGTGGAGGATCTGACCCTCAGGCGCTGGACCGCGGCCAGGCTGGCCTGCACCACACGATTCCCGGAAGGAGCAGCTGGCTGGGCCGAACCCGTGGTGATGGGCTTCGCCATGCTGCTGGCGAGCCGAGCGGCCGGCTCGCCGCCTGCCGCTCAGCCCAGCACCCCGAACAGGGCCACCAGGGCGATCACGCCGCCGAACACGATCAGGGCATAGAACTGAGCCCGGCCGGTTTCGAAGTACTTGAGGCCTTCACCGCTGCCGAGCGTCACCAGCCCGGTGAGGTTCACGACTCCATCGACGACCTTCGAGTCGACCTCCAGCACCGAGCGGGCCAGCTTGCGGCTGCCCTGCACAAAGAGCTTCTCGTTGATGGCGTCGAGATACCACTTGTTGGCCAGGAAGGCATTGAGCGCCGGCAGGCGGGCGGCCACGGCCGTGGCCAGATCAAGGCGGCGCAGGGCATAGGCCAGCACGGCGACGCTGATGCCCAGCACCGAGATCGCCACGGAGGCACCCGCCAGGGGCAGAAACTCGCTCCAGCTGAAGTGGTGCGCCATCTCGGCGGCCTCGGCGGGATCGATCAGGCTGGCGAAGCGGCTGTTCCAGGGCATCCCCAGCAG
>CAIXOZ010000130.1 GCA_903921295.1 uncultured cyanobacterium
CCCACCAACACCATCTCCACCACGTCCATGGTGTCGGCATCGGTCACCCGGAGGCCGTCCCGGAACAGCGGCTCAATCGCCAGCCGGTTCAGCCATTGATTGATCTCGGGCCCGCCCCCATGCACAACCACCGCCTGCACGCCGACGCAGGCCAGCAGGGCGAGATCGCGGAACACCGCATCCCGAAGGTCCTCGCGAACCATCGCGGCGCCGCCGTATTTCACCACCACCCGCCGGCCGGCGAAGCGCTGGATGTAGGGCAGGGCTTCGCTGAGCACCGAGACCCGCAGGGTGTCGTCGGCGCTGATGACGGGATCGGTGGCCAAGGCGGATCGGGGAGGCGTGCGGGTGGAGAAGGGCGTCAGCGTCAGCCCGGCGATGGTTCAGTCGGAGGACGCTGCCGGCTCGGACGGCAGCAGGCTCAGACGCAGACGCTGGCCGGAGAGGGGTTCGATCGTGGCTTCAAGCCCGGGGCCGAAGAAGCGACCGAGTCGCTCCTGCCGCTGCTGCCACCGCTCGAGGGGTACCCCCTCAAGCCGGAAGACCAGCGCCAGTCCATAGCCGCCGTTGTGCTCGAGTTCCTGGGCGCTGAGGAGCTGGGGTGGGGTGTCTTCGTCCCAGAGCTTGAGCGCTTCGAGGGAGCTCTCCAGGTGCGCTTTCTGGCCGTAGCGCCAGCGGGTCACATCCCCGAGCAGCTTGCGCAGCGGTTCGTTCGCGGGCTGCTCGCGCAGGTGCCGCAGCGTGTTCGCCGGGGTCAGGCGCTCGGCAGGAGGCAGTTCCGACGACTTCAGGGCCAGGCCGCCCAGCAGGATCGGCACGCCGTAGAAGACCCCCGCCAGGCTGATCGTGGGGCTGTCGGTGGCATAGGCAATTGATCCGATCACGGTGAGGGTGGCTCCCGCGATCGTGACCAGGCTGCCGGGTGAGGTCAGGACGTTCATGCCGCCATCTTCGGGCAACGGGCAGCAGGATGGCGACAGTGTTCAACCGAGGAGCCGCTGAGTCATGCCGACCACCCCGTCCGGTGCGGAGTCCAGCCGTTCCCCGCGTGATGGGGCGACGGCGACCCCGACGCCCACCCAGACTCCGGCAGGCGTGACGCCCAGGGCGGAGCCTGGCGACGATCGCAGCCTGGAGAACGAGGCTGACCCGATCAGCACCGAGGTCCTGATCGAGCAGCTTCAGGCCGACCGTCTCTGGCTGCTGCGTCAGATCGATTCGGGTGCCTATCCGGAGTTGCGTCTTGATCTCGCCGCACTCGAGCGGGAACTGGGACAACTTCTCGATCAGGCCGGCGAACGGCTCGTCGGCTCCTGATCGGGATTCAGAAGGGAATCTCGTCGTCGTCCGGCAGATCGGGCACCAGCGGAGAGGCATTCCAGGTCGGCATCTCCTCCTGGGGCCGGGCCGCTGCAGCGGGTTCCGGGGCACTGCCCTGGCGTCGGCTGGGGACCTGGCGCGGGGCGCCCGCGGCTGCCGGAGTGGGCCTGGGCTGGCCCATGGGGGCCGGTGCGGTCATCGGCGCGGCGCCGGAGCCCCCGAGGGGGTGCAGGCGGGCGAGGGTGAACTCGGTGCGCTTTTCCTTGACTCCGTCCTGACGGGTCACCGTCTGCATGCGCAGACGTCCTTCGACCACCAGCTGCTGGCCGACCTGAACGCGGTTCTGGAGGTCCTGGGCGAGATTTCCCCAGCCGACCACCTTCCGCTGACCCGGGGGATCATCGGGCCGAAGACCCTCGATCTGGAGGGTCATTTCAGCGACCGGGGTCTGGTTGTCCTGGGTGTAGCGAATCTGGGGGGCCTCCACGACCACCCCCTCCAACAGACAATGGTTCACAGGCCAGGACATGGTTCCGGGCGACCATCCTGATGCACGATCTCCCCTTCGGCCAGGGTCAGGGCCAGTTGCTCTGGCTGTTTTCCGGAACCGGTGAGGGGCCCCGTCTCGCTGAGGCCTGGCTGGATCTGGGCTGGAGCCTGGAGGTGTTCGTGGTCAGCGCCTCTGCGGCCCGTTCCTATCCAGCCAGGCCGGGACTCATGTTGCGGGTCGGGGCGGTGGGCGATCGCACCGACCTGCAACGCCTGCTGGAGCGGGCGCGATCCCAGGGGCAGGCACCGCTCTGGATCGTGGATGCCACCCATCCCTTTGCCACCCGCATCAGCACCGATCTGGCGCTGATGAGCGAGGCGCTGGCGCAACCGCTGGTGCGTCTGACCCGACCGGTCCTGCAACTGCCCGACGCAGCGGGCACGACCGTGATTCCCGATTGGCAGGCTCTCACCACCAGCGTCCCGTACGGCGCCAGGGTGTTGCTGGCGATCGGAGCCCGGCAATTGCCGCTGGTCGGGGCCCTGCTGCCTGGCAGGGTGCTGCATGCACGGGTCCTGCCGACGGCGGAGTCCCTGGCCACGGCCCTGGCGGCGGGAGTGCCGAGTGACCAGCTGGCGCCCCTGCATCCCGGTGGCGCTGATCAGGAGCTTCTGCAGGCCCTCTGCCGGCGCTGGCGGATCGACACGGTGGTGGCCAGGGCTTCAGGCGGCCGTACCGAACGGGGCTGGCGCCAGCTCGCCCGGGAGCTGGGCCTGCAGTTGCTGCTGCTGCAGCGGCCGGCCCTGGTCCTGCCGGGTCTGGAGCTGCCCTGGGCGTCCGTCCGGGATCGCCTCAGCCGAGATGCCGGCGCACAAGTTCGATCAGCGATCCCTGGGGACGCGGGCCCAGCTGGGTGACGACGGCGCCGGCACAGAGGGATCCGAGCCGCCCGCAGGCCTCCAGATCCTGGCCGCGGCTGTAGGCGTGGAGGAAGCCGGCGGCGTAGAGGTCACCTGCGCCGGTGGTGTCCACCAGGGGGCCGAGCCGGAAGGGGGCGATGCTGTGGCGCTCGGGGCCGCGGCGCACGATCGAGCCCAGTTCACTGCGGGTCAGGGCCGCCACCAGATCGAGACCGGCGACCTTCGCCTCCGCCTCCTCAAAGCTGTTGACCCGATAGAGCGCCGTGATCTCCATCTCGTTGGCGAAGAGCACGTCCACATAGCCATTGACGAGCTCCAGGAAGCTGTCGCGGTGCCGCTCGACACAGAAGGCATCCGAAAGACTGAGGGCCACCTGACCGCCGGCCGCCTTCATCACCTCGGCGGCGGCGATGAAGGCCCGCTTGGCGGCGTCGCTGTCCCAGAGGTAGCCCTCGAGGTAGAGGATCCGGGCCTGGGCCACCTGATCGAGATCGAGATCGGCCGGTTCCAGGTTCACGGAGGCCCCCAGGTAGGTGCACATCGTGCGCTGCGCATCCGGCGTCACCAGGATCAGGCAACGGGCCGTGGAAGGCCCTTCGCCGGCGGCGGGGGTGGCGTAATGGGCGCCGACGGCCTGGATGTCGTGGCGGAAGATGGCCCCGAGCTGATCGTTCCGGACACGGCCGATGAAGCAGGCGGAGCCCCCGAGCTGGGCGATACCGGCGAGGGTGTTCGCCGCTGAACCGCCGGAGGTCTCAAGGCCAGGCCCGGCGGCGGCATAGAGGCGCTCGGCCTGCTGTTCATCCACCAGGGCCATGGTGCCCTTGGTCAGCCCCTGGTTGTCGAGCAGGTTGTCGTCGGCCTGCACGAGCACATCGACGATCGCGTTTCCGATTCCCACGACGTCGAAGCGCTTCTCGCTGGCCTGGAGGCTGGGGCTGGATGAGGTGGTCATGGCAGGCAGGGCGCCGTAGGCAGCCAGGGAGGACGGTGGTGGTGGAGCCTGAGGTGGTGGGGGGCCGGGGTCTGGCCATCGCTGACAGCCTGCGTCGGGATCCGAGCCCGATCAGACCCTGCTGGCCATGGGGCCGGTGGGCTGGGCAGGCCCTGGGGAACCCGGCAGGACGCCAAGACCGGGGGGGCGACGATGGAGCTGGAGCCCCTGTGGGGCGCTGACGCGGATGTGGGGCTCAGAGGAGGCTGGCCGCGTGCAGGTTCCGGAGCCCGGGAGCGAGGCGCGAGGGAGGTTCAGACGCTCAGCAGGGCCCGCTTCGGTCCGTGGATCGGATCCTCAACCACGATCGTCTGGTCCCGCTGCGGACCGACGGAGACGATGGCGATCGGCACTTCCATCAGCTCGGCGAGGAAGCGCAGGTAGGACATCGCCGCAGCAGGCAGCTCATCGAGGGAGCGGCAGTCGGCCGTGGAGCTCTGCCAGCCGGGCAGGGTCTCGAAAATCGGCTGACAACGGGCGAAGTCCTCGGCGCTGCAGGGGAAATGCTCGATGCGCTGACCGTCGAGTTCGTAGGCCACACAGACCTGAATCTCATCAAGCTCGTCGAGCACATCCATCTTGGTGATCGCCAGGCAGTCGAGGCCATTGACCTCGACCGCATAACGACCGATCACACCATCGAACCAGCCGCAGCGCCGGCGACGACCGGTGGTGGTACCGAATTCGCCTCCGCGATCGCAGAGGTGGTCGTTGAGGCTGCCCTGAAGCTCCGTGGGGAAGGGGCCTTCGCCGACCCTGGTCGTGTAGGCCTTGGCCACGCCGATGACGCGGTCGATCAGGGTGGGGCCCACGCCGGCACCGATGCAGGCGCCGCCAGAGACGGGGTTGGAGGAGGTGACGTAGGGATAGGTGCCGTGATCGAGATCAAGCAGGGTGCCCTGGGCTCCCTCGAACAGAATGTTCTTGCGCTGACGGGCGCAGCTGTGGATCGTGCGCACCCCATCAACGACGTGGGGAGCGAGGCGGCGACCGTAGCCGGCGTACTCGGCGATCACCTCTTCAGGATCGAGCGGATCCAGGCCGTAGACCTTCTGCAGCAACTGGTTCTTTTTCCGCCAGTGGACCGACGAGACGGTCGCGCAGGCGCTCCACATCCAGCAGGTCGATGACGCGGATGCCGTTGCGCTCCGACTTGTCGGCGTAGGTGGGGCCGATGCCGCGGCCGGTGGTGCCGATCCGCCGGTCGCCCCGGCGCTGCTCCATCGCCTGATCAAGCAGGCGGTGGTAGGGCATGGTCACGTGGGCCGTGGAGGCCAGCTTCAGGCCACTGATGTCGATCCCGTGGCCGAGAAGCATGTCGAGCTCCCCGATCATCACGCGCGGATCGACCACCGTGCCGGTGCCGATCAGGCACGTGGTGTCGGGATAGAGAATGCCGGAGGGGATCAGGTGCAGCTTGAGAACCGTGTCGTCCACCACGATCGTGTGACCGGCATTCACACCGCCCTGGTAGCGCACCACGACATCGGCGGAACGGCTCAGAAGATCGGTGATCTTGCCTTTCCCCTCGTCACCCCATTGAGCACCGATGACGACGACGTTGGCCAAGGACACAGCGGCCCGGAGCCGCTTCAGAGCACAA
>CAIXOZ010000131.1 GCA_903921295.1 uncultured cyanobacterium
ATCAAGGGGCAGCCCTGGCTTGATCTTGCCGCGGCCGAAGTGACGCCCGAACTGACGCTCGTAGACCTCGTCTTCATCCTGGGTTTCGACCTCAAGGGGTCCGGTGGCTCTGGCGACACAGAGCAACCCGTAGCCCTCGCCCCGCACCTCCCTGGAGAGGCCAAGGGCCTCGCGCTGGTCGATGGAGCCACTCAACACGCGGACCGCGCAGGCGGTGCAACAGCCGTTGCGACAGCTGAACGGCAGCGGATCACCCTGCGCCTCGAAACTGCGCAGGATGTAATCGCCTTCGTTCACCAGATGCCTGATGGTGCGGTTCTGCTGGCGCCAGTGAACCGTGATCGCAAATTGACGGGGCATCGTCGCGGCCGCATCTGGGGCGGATTCTCGGGCACCAGCGTCCCAGGACGGGGCCTTTGCAGCCCTGCTGCTAATGTCTTGGCTTGCCCCAATCAGCCGCTGGAGAGGTGGCCGAGTGGTCGAAGGCGCAGCACTGGAAATGCTGTATAGGGGCAACTCTATCGAGGGTTCGAATCCCTCCCTCTCCGCTTTCCTGCCGACCCTCGGGTCGGTTTTTTTTTGCCTGGAGCCGTCCATGGCTCCGGCCGTGGCGCCCAGCCCTTGAGGGATGGATGAGGACCGTTAACTTGGGGATTCGATCGTCATGGTCATGGGGCGAATTGTTGGCATCGACCTGGGCACAACCAATTCGGTTGTGGCGGTTCTCGAGGGTGGCCGCCCCCAGGTGATCGCCAGCGCCGAGGGGGGACGCACCACCCCTTCCGTGGTGGGCTTCAACCGTGACCAGGAGCTGCTGGTGGGTCAGCTGGCCCGGCGCCAGCTTGTCCTCAATCCGCGCAACACCTTCGCGAACCTCAAGCGCTTCGTCGGACGCCGTTGGCAGGAACTCGAGGACGACACCCTCGCGGTTCCGTTCACCGTCCGGGCCAACGATCAGGAGATGGTGCGGATCGTCTGTCCGAGCACCGAGCGGGAATACGCCCCGGAAGAATTGGTGGCGAGCATCATCCGCAAGCTTGTCGATGACGCCACCACCTATCTGGGCGAGCCGGTCGAGGCCGCCGTGATCACGGTTCCGGCTTATTTCAACGATGCCCAGCGCCAGGCCACCCGCGATGCCGGCCGGCTTGCCGGGATCAGCGTTGAGCGGATCCTCAACGAACCCACCGCCGCGGCTCTGGCCTACGGCTTCGATCGCAGCGCCGTCAAACGCGTGCTGGTGTTTGATCTCGGCGGCGGCACCTTCGACGTCTCCCTGTTGCGGGTGGCCAATGGCGTCTTTGATGTCAAGGCCACCAGCGGCGACACCCAGCTCGGTGGCAACGACTGGGACCGCCGCATCGTCGACTGGCTGGCGGACGCCTTCCAGAGCAGCCACGGCATCGATCTGCGTCGCGATCGTCAGGCCCTGCAGCGACTGACGGAGGCAGCGGAAAAGGCCAAGCAGGAGCTGAGCGGTGTCCAGAGCACCCCGATCTCGCTGCCGTTCATCGCCACAGGTCCCGAAGGCCCGTTGCACATTGAGACGACGCTTGAGCGTCGCACCTTTGAGTCACTCTGTCCCGATCTGCTCGATCGTCTGCTCCGACCCGTGCAGCGCGCCCTGCGCGACGCCGGCATGGCCGCCGAAGACATCGATGATCTGGTCCTTGTGGGCGGCGCCAGCCGGATGCCGATGGTCCAGAACATGGTGCGCACCCTCCTCCCCATCGATCCCTGTCAATCGGTCAATCCCGATGAGGTGGTCGCGATCGGTGCCGCGGTCCAGGCCGGCATCCTCACCGGAGAGCTCCGCGATCTGATGCTCAACGACGTCACGCCGCTCTCCCTTGGCCTTGAAACGATCGGCGGGGCGATGAAGGTGCTGATTCCCCGAAACACATCGATTCCGGTCCGCCGTTCCGATGTCTTCAGCACGTCGGAGGCCAACCAGTCCTCGGTGGAGATCCACGTGCTCCAGGGTGAGCGGCAGATGGCTGAAGACAACAAGTCACTGGGCCGGTTCCGTCTCTCCGGCATTCCGCCGGCCCCGCGCGGTGTGCCCCAGGTGCAGGTCTCCTTCGACATTGATGCCAATGGACTGCTGCAGGTCTCGGCCACCGACCGCACCACCGGTCGTCAGCAGAGCGTCAGCATTCAGGGGGGCTCCAACCTCAGCGAGGACGAGATCCAGGCCCTGCTCGCCGAAGCCGAGCAGAAGGCGGCGGAGGATCGCCGTCGCCGCAGCGAGATCGATCGCCGCAACCGTGCCGAAACCCTGATTGCCCAGGCGGAGCGGCGGCTGCGTGATGCCGCCCTTGAACTCGGTCCCTATGGCGCCGAGCGCCAGCAGCGCTCGGTGGAGATGGCCCTGCGCGATGTGCAGGATCTTCTGGCCGCCAACGACCTGCCTGAGCTTGATGTGGCCGTGAGCCAGCTTCAGGAGGCCGTGTACGGCCTCAACCGCCGCCTGGCCAGTGAGCGCAAGGTGGAGAGCAATCCCCTGCAGGGACTCAAGAACACGCTGGGTTCGCTCAAGGACGAGCTCTTCTCCGATGACTACGACGATGACTGGGATCGGGACCGCTACCGCTCCCTTCCGAGCCGTGATCCCTGGGCGGCGGAACCCTGGCGTGATGCCAGCCGTCTCAATCCTCCCGTGTCCTCCTGGGATCGCCCCTCCCAGGACCGTTCCGCCCCTCGCGAAGGGGACCGCTCGGGTGCCAGGGATGGTCGGATCTCGTCCACCTGGCCGGCCGGTGATGGCGCTGAAGAACGGCGCTGGATCTCCGACGATGCGGACGATCGCCGCGGCAGGCAGAACGGCCGCTCCCGGGACGATCGCTGGGATGATCGCCGCACAACCCGTTCGGATCCCCGCTTCGAGGGCCGGCATGACCAGGACAACGGGTCTGGCCGGGGCTCCTGGGATCCCGATCCGGCTCCGGAGCGACAGCCGCGCCCGGCTGCCCCGATCGAGGAGCGCTGGGAGCGCCCCGAGCGTGAGGATGACGGTCGTCATGAGCGCCCGTCCAGGCCCATGCCCCCGGATGATGACCCCTGGTCTGAGGCCTGACGGTGGCGCGCCTGAACGCGCCTGCCGGCGCTGACACCGATCACTGGCGCACCCTCGGGCTTGAGCCCGGAGCGGATGCCCAGACCCTCAAACGCGCCTTCCGGGCCCAGGCCCGTCGCTGGCATCCGGATCTCAATGCCAATGATCCCGTCGCCGAGGAGCGCTTCAAACGGATCAATGAGGCCTACGCCGTGCTCTCGGATCCGCGCCGCCGGCTGGCCTGGGAGCAGGGTGCCGGCGACGCTGAGGCCACGGCCGATCCCTTCGCCGTCGGTTTTCCTGAATTCGACGACTACCTCGATGCGCTGTTCGGACGGCGCCAGAGCCGCCGCCGCCCCGAGCCGGAGGAGGCGCCGGAACCGCCCGGCAGGGTCACCCCTCCGCAGCCACCACCGCCACCACCGGTGCAGGCCTCCACGGATCTGGAGACCGTTGTCGCCCTGACACCTGAGCAGGCCCTGCTCGGAGAGCGGTTGGAACTCACCCTTCCGGATGGCACCACCGTGGAGGTGAGCACGCCCCCGATGGCTGGCGACGGATGGCGCTTGCGCCTGGCGGGGGTCACCCCCACCGGTGGCGACCATTTCCTGCAGTTGCGTGTGCGCACGGAGGAGGGGCTGCGGATCGATGGCCTGCGCGTGTATTACCAGCTCGATCTGCATCCTGCCGATGCCGCGCTTGGTTGTTCGGCCATCGTTCCCACCCTGGTCGGCCCGGTGCGGCTGCAGGTACCGGCGGGATCGTCGAGTGGGCGGCTGCTGCGGTTGCGCGGACGTGGTCTGGAGAGTGACAACGAACGCGGTGACCAGTTCGTCGAACTGCGCATCGTCATTCCCGATCCCCTCAGCGAAGCCGAGGAGGCGCTGTTCCGGCGGCTGCAGCAGCTGGCCCGCGACCCGGGCGAATCGCCCTGAGACCAGCGTTGCCGAGGGGCCCCGGGCATGGCGACGATCCGCAACACCCTGGCCCCCCGCCTGCAGCAGATCCGGGATCGGTGGGACACTGAAGAAGATTCCCTGCCCGTGCCCATGCCGGTCCACGTCCTGCTGTTCGATGCCGGCAGCGACAGCGAAGGCATCCATTCGCTTGAGGTCAGCGGACGCACGGTGGTGCTGCTGTTCGAGGATCGGGATGATGCCGAGCGCTATGCCGGCCTGCTGGAGGCCCAGGATTTTCCGATGCCGACGGTCGATGCCATCGATCGGGAAGAGATGGAGCGGTTCTGCAGTCAGGCCGGCTACGAGGCCCGTTTCGTGCCCGCCGGTTTCCTGCCCCAGTCCGCCGAAGATCGGCTGATGATTGCGCCGCCGGAACAGAACCTCGATGTCACCGACTGGAAGGACCAGGCGGAGGCTGGCGTCCGCGGTCAGTTCAGCCCGTCGGACGATGGCCTGGAGAGTGACGATCGCCAGGGTCGGACCTCAGAACCGATCACCTCCTCTGATCCCGCCCTGGAGGCGTTCCGGCGTCAGCTTGAAGGTCTGCTGTGAGCACCGGCCTCCGTTCGGGAGATCGCGAACGGTCGGGTTCCGCCGGTGTGGATCGCGGCCATCTCCTCACTGAGCAGAGCAATCCCGCCAGTGCTGATCTTGATCAGCTGCCCTCCCTGGAGCTGGTGCGGGTCTTCTGTCGGGAAGACCTTCGCCCCCAGCAGGCGGTGGAGGCGGCTGCGCCCCAGCTCGCCGAGGCGATCGAGGCGATCGCGGCCCGGCTGGCTGCTGGGGGCCGTCTCTTCTATCTCGGCGCCGGCACCTCAGGACGGCTCGGGGTGCTGGATGCGGCCGAGTGCCCGCCGACGTTCTGCAGTGCACCGGAGCAGGTGCAGGGTGTGCTCGCGGGAGGGGCACCGGCACTGCTGCGCAGCTCTGAAGGCCTCGAGGATCTGGGCGAGGCCGGCATCGCCGATCTTCAGGCCAGAACCTTCGGGCCGGGGGATGCTCTCGTAGGGATCGCCGCCGGGGGTACCACCCCCTATGTGCTCGGAGCCCTGAGCTGGGCGTTGGAGCAGGGCGCCCTGGCGATTGCCCTAGCCTGCGTTCCCGCTGAGCAGGCTCCGATGCCCTGCACGATCGACATCCGGTTGCTCACCGGCCCGGAACTGCTGACCGGCTCCACCCGCCTCAAGGCCGGCACCGCCACCAAGATGGCGCTCAACATCCTCTCCACCGGTGTGATGGTGCGGCTGGGCAAGGTGCACGGCAACCGCATGGTGGATGTGGCGGTCACCAACAGCAAGCTCGAGGATCGGGCCCTGCGCATCCTCCGCGACCTGGCAGCGGTGGAGCGGGATCAGGGGGCGCTGCTGCTGCAACAGGCTGGAGGATCCGTGAAGCGGGCACTGCTGATGGCGATCACGGCCTGCACGGCTGAAGAGGCGACGGCTGCTCTGGAGCGCCACGGTGGCCGCCTGCGGGACGCCCTTTCCGACCCGGCTCACCCGGTGAACGGGCCCCAGTAGGGGGCCGTGAACAGGTCGTATTTGCGGCGCTTCTCGGCGCTGACCTGCTCCTTCGGGGTCATCAGGGCATGGCGCAGGGCGCTGTGGGATGGGCTGGTGGGCCGCTCCCTGGCGATGCGCTCGGCGGCAGCGCGGACGACCTTCTGGGCCAGGGAGGCGTTGGTGCGCAGATTTTCGATCACCATCTCCACGGTCACCGAATCGTGCTCCTGGTGCCAACAGTCGTAATCGGTGACCATCGCCAGGGTGGCGTAAGCGATCTCCGCCTCCCGCGCCAGCCG
>CAIXOZ010000132.1 GCA_903921295.1 uncultured cyanobacterium
GACCACCGGCTGGGAAGCGTCAGCGATTTCCAGCTGCAGCAACAACTGCAGGCCGATGGGCGCACCCTGGTCACCCTGTCGGCCCCCAACTGGGCGGCAAGCCAGGGCCTGGCGGCGGGCGCTCGCCTCAGCTCCTACGTCCAGGCCCAGGGCGACCGCGCCGGCCGAAGTGTGGCGGAGCTGTTCACCATCGCCAACGCCCCATCCGGCTCAAGCGCCCCATCCGGCTCAAGCGCCCCATCCGGCTCCAGCTCCGGCGCTGCATCGGGGTTCACAACCGATTCACGATCCGGGTCCACCAGCATCGGAACCGTCGGGTCCGCAGGCAGCGCAGGGCCTGCTGGCACCGACCCCCTCAGCGGCAGCAGCACGGGCAGCTCCGCTGGCACCAGCCCCACCCCGCCCTACGCCCCGGCCGGTGTGAACTCGGGCAACAGTGGCGACGCCCGCTGGGGCGAGGCCTACTTCGCCCCCTACGTGGACATGGCCCTCTGGCCAGTGCCCGATCTCCCGGCCATCGCCGCCAGCCGCGGCACCTCCCTGCTCACCCTCGGCTTCCTGCAGGCCAGCGGCAGCGGCCAGCTGGGCTGGGGCGGCCTCGATGCCCTGGCGATCAGCCCCACCAACAGCAACGAACAGGCCCAGGCGATCCGCGCCTCGATCCAGGCCTTCCAGCGGGCGGGCGGCGACGTGATGCTCTCCCTGGGGGGCATGAACGGCAGCAGCCTGGCCCAGGTCGGCGCCCGCAACGGCATGAGCGCCAGCACCCTGGCGGCCCGCTATGCGGAGGTGGTGAGCCAGTTCCAGCTGAACCGGCTCGACTTCGACATCGAAGGGGCCGCCCTCGCCGATGACGCCGCCAACGCCCTGCACAGCCAGGCCCTGGCCGTGCTGCAACAGCAGAACCCCCACCTGGAGGTCTGGTACACCCTGCCGGTGTTGCCCACAGGCCTCACCGCCGATGGGCTCGCTGTGGTGCGCACGGCCCTGGCCGCCGGCGTGAAGCTCGATGGCGTGAACGTGATGGCGATGGATTACGGCGAATCGGCCGCCCCCACCCGTGGTCCGGACGCCAGAACGATGGGGGCCTACGCGATCGCAGCGGCGGAGGCCTGCAAGGGCCAGCTGGATGCCCTCTTCGCCGGCTTCGGCCAGGGCTTCGACTGGTCCATGGTGGGCGTCACGCCGATGATCGGCGTCAACGACATCACCAGCGAGGTGTTCACGCCGGCCGATGCGCAGCTGCTCGAGGACTTCGCCCGCAGCAAGGGGCTGGGCATGCTCTCGATGTGGTCGATCGCGCGGGACACCCCCGGCAGCCTGGGAAGCGCCAGCCCCACGGCCTCGGGCCTGGAGGCCAGCGCCGGCAGCTTCAGCGCCATCTTCCACGACTACGGCACCCAGAACAGCCTCAGCCTGGGCGGAGACCGCTCCGGCAGCGATGGCAGCTCCAGCAGCGGTGGCACCACAAGCGGCGCTGGCACCACCAGCTCGTCGACGACGGCCGGCGGCGACACGGTGGCCACCGGCGGCGACGGCGGCGCACCACTGACCGGTGCTCCCACCCGCCTGGTGGGCTACTTCGAGGAATGGGGCGTCTACGGCCGCGATTTCCGCGTCGCCGACGTGCGGGCCGACCAGCTCACCCACCTGAACTACAGCTTCTTCGGCATCACCCCCACCCCAAGCGACCTGCCCTCCATGGCCAGGGAGCTCAACGTGCTGCCGGGCGCGATGGTGCAGGCGGACTATCGCGGATTCAACAGCAGCACCCCGGGGGGCCTCGGCATCCACGACACCTGGGCCGCCTACGAGAAAACCTTCAGCCAGGCCGACCAGCTGGTGAGCCGCCGCTTCGACGCCGACCAGTGGCAGGCGCTGCGTGAGGAACGGCGCGAGGGGTATCGCAACGGGGGCGCGTTCGATGTGATCGTCCAGGCCGATGGCTCCCGTCTGGTGCGCGCCAAGGCCGACACCTGGGTCGACTCCCAGGGCGGCATCGAGCGCCTGTTCACCAAGGCCGATTGGGAGGGGCTGAGCGATGCGCGCCAGGCCTATCTGGTGACCAACAGCCAGCAGTACAGCTGGACCGACCAGTGGCAGGGCAGCGTCAATCCCGGCAGCGGCACCACCAGCGAGCGCATCGCCGCCGTGAACCGCCATTTCGCCAGCGGCGCCGACCGCACCCTCACCCTCAGGGCCGACGGCGACCTCGTCCGCAACAGCGCCGCCTGGGTGGGCGATGACCCGGCCCACTGGAGAAAGCTCTATGCCGGCAACCTCAACCAGCTGCGCCTGCTGAAGGAGCTCCATCCGGAGCTGAGCATCGGCGTCGCGATCGGCGGCTGGACCCTCTCGGGCAACTTCAGCACCAATCTTGATGATGCCGCCGGCCGGGAGATCTTCACCCAGTCGATCGTTGATCACCTGAGCTACTACGACTTCTTCAGCACCGTTGATTTCGACTGGGAGTATCCCGGCGGCGGCGGCCTGGAGAGCAACGCCTCCAGCTCCCAGGACGGCAACAACTTCGCCCTCACTCTGCAGCTGCTGGACCAGAAACTGGCCGCCTTTGAGCAGCGCACGGGCCGGACGATTGAGATCTCCGTCGCCACCGCCGGCGGTGCCGAGAAGCTGGCCAACCTCAATCTCCAGGGCATCGACAGCT
Organism: uncultured cyanobacterium; assembly: GCA_903921295.1. Classification (GTDB taxonomy): domain Bacteria; phylum Cyanobacteriota; class Cyanobacteriia; order PCC-6307; family Cyanobiaceae; genus CAIXOZ01. The sequence goes on from CAIXOZ010000132.1 coordinate 2,669, forward strand.
CGGTGGATTTCTATAACGTGATGACCTACGACTTCCA
>CAIXOZ010000133.1 GCA_903921295.1 uncultured cyanobacterium
CAGAAAATCGTCCTCGGAAAGCTTCTCGATCGAACCGTGCACGCTCTCGAGGGCCTGATACACCGGCACCGTGCCGATCGGCACCGGCGACGCGTTGATGATCGCCGTGCGCACCTCATCGAGGTTGACGCCGCCGGTGGAGAGATCCATCACCGTATCGGCGCCATACTTCACCGCCAGCTCGAGCTTCTTCAGCTCCTCGTTCACATCGCTGGCATTGGGTGAGGCGCCGATATTGGCATTCACCTTGCACTTGCTGGCGATGCCGATCGCCATCGGCTCCAGGTTGGCGTGGTTGATGTTGGCGGGGATGATCATCCGGCCCCGGGCCACCTCCTCCATCACCAGCGACTCGGGCAGGTTCTCCCGCTTCGCCACATGGGCCATTTCCTCGGTGACCACGCCCTGACGGGCGAAATGCATCTGCGACAGGTTGCCGCCAGCCCCGGCGGAGCTGCGACGCTTCTCGATCCAGGCGCTGCGCATGAGACTTCAGGGGGAGAAAATCCGGACATCGATCGACCGGCCCAGGGGCAGCGATCAACGATCCGGGGGATGGAAAGGGTGCAAACGCTGCCTGAGGTCTCCTGCACTTCCCTGCGCCGGGATCGCCGGCTCAGGTTCGGAGGGTGTGATCTCAGCCCACGGTTCCACGCTCAAGACCGCGATCAAGGATCGGATCTGGGAACGCGACGGGCACCCCTAGTGACTCCCGAAACCTAGCAAGGCCGTCACTCAGACGCTCAGGCCATTGAGGGCGGCGGCCACGACGCGGTGATCGTCATCCTGCTGCAGCCGCGCCAGCTCCTCGCGGGCCTGCTCGGCCCAGGGCTCCTGCGCCTCCAGCCGCAGCCGCCCCAGAACCTCGGCACCGCCCACCCGCACCGTGCCGTCGTCATCGGCGATCGCCAGGCGCCCCAGGGTGAGCAGATCAGCGCCGACCATGCCGGGATGCTCCGCCACCGCCGACAGGATGCTGCAGCGCACCAACCAGGCCTGGTCCCGCTCGAAGGCCGCATGCAACAGGGGCCAGGCCCGCTCCAGCGAATGGCTCACCAGGGCATTGGCCGCCTCAGCGCGCACATTGGCATCAACATCGTTCTGAAGGGCCTGCACCAGCGCCTGCCAGCCGGCTTCCGTGGGCTTGACCCCAAGGCCGGCACAGCTGAGGGAACGCACCAGAAAGGCCTCCTGCTCGAGGCCCAGCAGCAGCAGCGGCACCGCCAGCTCGTTCTCCACGTCCCGGAGAGCGACCAGAGCCGGCATCGAACGACCGGGATCTCCGGAGCCGATCGCCTCGCTCAGGGCCTCGGCATCGAAGGCGGAAGGGGTCATCGGATCATCCATCGGCTTCTGAATCCTGGCGGAGCGCCAGCAGCAACGCCTGACGCCGCCGCCGTCGCCGCACCGCCGCCGTGGTCAGCAGGCCGGCGGTGATCACCACCGCCGGCACCGCCTGCAGCCGATCGACACCGCGACGCTGCACCCAGACACTCAACGACAGAAGCAACAGCAGCGGACCCGCCAGGGCCAGCGCCAACCGCAGCCGCGGACGATCGACGCTCATCGCCGCGCCTCCGGCGCCGGCAAGCCGCCCGCCTCCATCCAGCGCAGCAGGCTGAGGGTCAGCACCTTGAGGCCCACGGCCAGGGCCCCCTCATCCAGGGCAAAGGTGTTGCTGTGCAGCGGTGTGCAGCCGTCGGGGCCGGCCAGACCGAGCCGGAACATCGTGCCCGGCGCCGCACTGAGCAGCTGGGCAAAATCCTCGGCCCCAAGCGAAGGCTGCTCCAGGCGCAGCACCTGGCCGGGACCGAGCAGATCCCGCGCCGCCCCTTCCACCAGTGCGGTGAGGGCCGGATCGTTGTGCACCGGCGGGGCGATCTCGCGATACCGGACCCGCGCCTCACCCCCATGCCCACGGCAAAGGGCCACGACGGTGTCCTCGATCCAGCCCGGCAGCAGGGCATGCACCTCCGGATCCAGACAGCGCACCGTGCCCAGCAGACGCACATGGTCTGCGATCACATTGAAGGCCTTGCCCCCCTCGATGCGCCCGAAGCTGACCACCACCGGATGCAGGGCATCGAGGCGACGGCTGATCGCCTCCTGGAGGCCGCTCACCACCCGCGCCGCGATCCAGATCGCATCGGTGCTCTGGTGGGGACGCGCCCCATGGCCGCCCTCACCGATCACCTCCACCTCAAGCTCACCGGCGGCGGCGGTGAGGCTGCCGCTGCGGACGCCGATCGTGCCCACCGCCAGGCTTGGGAACCCATGCACACCGAAGAGGGCCTGCACGCCCTCCATGGCGCCATCGGCCAGCATCCAGCGGGCACCCTGGGCCGTCTCCTCGGCCGGTTGAAACAGCAGCCGCACCCGTGCCCTGAGGTCGCCGGCAAGCGGGGCCAGCAGCCGCGCCACACCGAGGCCGAGGGTGGTATGCAGATCGTGGCCGCAGGCATGCATCAGGCCCTGCACAGTGGAGGCATAGGGCAGGCCAGTCCGCTCCTCCACCGGCAGGGCATCGAGATCCACCCGCAGCGCCACCACTGGGGCCTGCGCCGGTCCGAGCTCAGCGACGACGCCGGTGCAGCCCACCCCCTCACGCACCTCCCAGCCGAGGCGACGCAGCTCACCGGCCACCAGGGCTGCGGTCTGGTGTTCATGACCGCTCAGCTCCGGATGGCGATGCAGGTGGCGCCGCAGCTGGATCAGCTCCGGCAGGGCGTCCTCCAGGGCCTGGTCAAGCCCCAGCGCCAGCCAGTCGGCCGCGGACGAGGCCTGGGCGGAAGCATCGATGCGTGAACTCAGAAACGAAGGCATGGGCAACGGGGCCTTCAGGCGGTGGGACTGGCCAGAGCCAGAAACTGCTCCAGAGCATGCACGGGCCGGGGGGGCCAACGGCGGATCTGCAACAGCCATTCGCTCTGCCGGTAGCGCGGATCCAGGCCCGACGCCGAGCTCCAGTGGCTTTCGGCCTCGCCCCGGGCCCCCCGGCTCCAGAGGAGGGCCGTGAGCGCAGCCCGGGGATCGGCAAACAACGGATAGCGACGGATCACCGAGCGCAGCTCCTGTTCGGCCGCCTCCAGCTCACCCAGCTCAAAGGCCGCCAGGGCGGCACTGGAACGGGCCATGGCAAAGCCCGGCCGGGCCTCGGAGGCGGCCTGATAGCTCAAGCGTGCGGCCTGCCAGTCCCCCAGCGATCCCTGCACATTGCCGAGGTTGTACAGAGCGGAGGCATCGAGCGGATCGCGCTCGAGGATCCAGCCGTAGTCGGCGGCGGCGTCCTGCCAGTGCCCGAGCGACTCCTCCGCGGTGCCGCGGTTGAGGTGGGGGTCGGGGTTGAGGGGATCGAGCCGCATCGCCTCGTCCTGATCGGCGATCGCCCCCTGGGCGTCGCCGAGGGCCAGGCGTACATTGCCGCGGTTGCTCCAGGCCGAGGCCTGCGCCGGGTCCTGGGCAATCACCGCATCCCAGAGGGGCAGGGCCTGGGCGAACTCCCCCTCCCGGCTGCTGGCCAGCGCCTGGTTGAACAGCCGCTCAAGCGATGGCGGGGCCACGGCAGCGGCGGCCCGGGCCGGCAACGCCGGCAGCAGCAGCAGCCACAGCAGAGCGAGCGCTGCCAGGGCAGCAGCAAGACGCGACGGCCTGCTCATGCCGCCCCCTGCTCGGGCCACTGCAGATGGGCCCGACCGGCGGCGGTGATCACCCGGCCCCGGGGTGTGCGCTGCAGCAGACCCTGCTGCAGCAGGAAAGGCTCCACCACCGCCTCAAGCGTGACCGGATCCTCGCCGAGGCCGGCCGCGAGGGTGTCCAGGCCCACCGGGCCCCCGCCATAGCTCTCCAGCAACAGGGCCAGCAGACGCCGATCAGACGCATCGAGGCCGCGATCGTCGACACGATGCAGGCTGAGGGCCTCGGCCACGAGATCCGCCTCGATCCGCTCGAAACCGCGCACGGCCGCCACATCGCGCACCCGCCGCAACAGGCGGTTGGCGATCCGGGGGGTGCCACGGCAACGCTTGGCCACCTCCAGGGCCGCCCCCGCCCCAAGGCTCACCCGCAGCAGGCCGGCCGCCCGCTCCACGATCGCCTGCAGATCCTCCAGGCCGTAGAACTCCAGGCGCTGGATCAGCCCGAAGCGATCGCGCAGAGGAGAGCTGAGCGATCCGGCCCGGGTCGTGGCTCCGACCAGGGTGAAGGGGGCCACCGGCAGACTGCGGGTGCGGGCGGTGGTGCCCTTGCCGACGGTCAGATCGAGCCGGAAATCCTCCATCGCCGGATAAAGCAGCTCCTCCGCGACGCGGTTGAGGCGATGAATCTCATCGATGAACAACAGCTCCCGCGGTTGCAGGTTCACCAGCAGGCCGACGATGTCGCGGGGGCGCTCCAGGGCCGGGGCACTGGTGATGCGGCAGCGCACCCCGAGCTCCTCCGCCAGCACCAGCGCCATGGTCGTTTTTCCGAGCCCGGGGGGGCCGTAGAGCAGCACATGGTCGAGGGCCTCCTGCCGGGCCTGGGTCGCTTCAACGGCAATGCCGAGGACCTGCTTGAGCTCCGGCTGGCCGATGTAATCCCTCAGACGCCGCGGCCGCAGACCGTCCTCGCGCAGGGGTCGCTCCTCCGGGTCCTGATGGGGGTCCATCAACCGGGAGGCCTCCGGCGGCAGCGACGCCACAGCCGCAGCGGAAGCGGCCTTCGGACGCCCGCGCCCGGGACCGGCACCAGAGGAAACGATCGCCATCGCTGGAGGCTAACGGGGCCCGGCGGCAAACCCACCATGGCCACCGAGCCACCTGCCGCTAGGGTCGGCCAACAGGCAGGGCCGGAGCACCGCCAGAACCGCGATGGCGAAAGGGGCAGGAAAGAAAGCGGCCAAGGCGGCCCGCGATGCCGCCAACCGCCTGCTGGCGGACAACCGCCTGGCCCGCCATCAGTACGAGGTTCTCGAAACCCTGGAAACCGGCATCGAACTGCTGGGCACCGAAGTCAAGTCGGTACGCGCCGGTCAGGCCAACCTGCGCGACGGTTTCATCCTGATCCGCCAGGGCGAGATGCAGTTGCACAACGTGCACATCTCACCCCACAGCCACGCCGGCGCCTATTTCAACCACGAGCCTCTGCGGGTGCGACGGTTGCTGGCGCATCGGCGTGAGATCGACCGTCTGCGGGTGGCGGTGGACCAGAAGGGCTTGACCCTGATTCCGCTGAACCTGCACCTCAAGGGGTCCTGGATCAAGGTGACGATCGGTCTCGGCCGCGGCCGCAAGCTTCACGACAAGCGCCACGAGGAAAAACGCAGACAGGAGGCCAAGGAAGCCCGCGCCGCCATCTCCCGCTACTGATGGTGCTCAGGGCGGTGGGACCGCCTCGCCCTTACCGGACTCCGGGTCTCCAACGGCAGCGCCGCCGGGGGCAGGTGGGTCGACGGCTGCAGACGGTGGGGTGAGCGGCGGCGGATCGGCGCGCATCGAAAGGGTGATCAGCGAGGCGGCCACCCCCTCATTGGCCACCAGCAGCTGAACCTGCGGCGAG
>CAIXOZ010000134.1 GCA_903921295.1 uncultured cyanobacterium
ATCCTTCTGATCGCTGCGGTATTCCGGATTGAGCTTGCGCGGGTTGAATCCTGGGTTGAGGTTGCGCGGGTCGGTGTTGGTGTAGCGATAGACAGAAGCTCTGGACCGATTCAGCGCTTTCTGCACATCGTCGATCCCGATCAGCACGTCACCGGTCTCGGTGGACGTCGACACCTGCGATGATTCAGTCGAGCCAGGGAGTCTCGGATCGGGAGACTGGGGAGCTGAAAATGTCTGAGCGGCGGCGAAGGGATGACTGGCTGTCAGGCCCATTCCGCCTCCGGACGCTGAATGGACGGCCATGGACAGCGCGCAGACCCAATGTGTGTCGCGACAGTAGCAGGGTTATCCAGGGCAGTCTCTCGCCGAGATCCGCGACGAGGTCGGTTCCAGGACTGGTCTGACGGAAGCTGTGACGCCTGCTACAGGAACCGCGGCAGCCGAAGGGCCATGGACGCCACCGGATGGGGAGCGGCAGCTGCTGAACCGACAAGACCGGAACTGGCCAGGGCACAAGGGCACAGGTGATAGTTTCCGGATTCCCTGTTGCTGAAGTCCGATGCGCGTCTCCCGCCTGATGCTGGTGACGCTCCGGGATGACCCGGCAGAGGCGGAGATCCCCTCCCATCGGCTGCTGCTGCGGGCCGGATACATCCGTCGGGTCGCCTCCGGGGTCTACGCCTATCTGCCCCTGCTTTGGCGCGTCCTGCAGAAGGTCTCACGGATCGTGCGCGAGGAAATGGATGGGGCGGGTGCCCTGGAGACGCTCCTGCCCCAGCTTCAGCCGGCGGAACTGTGGCAGCGCAGCGGCCGTTGGTCGGGGTATACCGCAGGCGAAGGGATCATGTTTCACCTCAGCGACCGCCAGGGGCGGGAACTGGGTCTGGGACCCACCCATGAAGAGGTGATCACGGCCCTGGCCGCCGACCTGCTGCGCTCCTACCGCCAGCTGCCGGTCAACCTCTACCAGATCCAGTCGAAATTCCGGGATGAGATCCGTCCACGCTTCGGCCTGATGCGAGGACGGGAATTCATCATGAAGGACGCCTACTCCTTCCATGCCGATGAGGCCTCCCTGAAGGAGACCTATGCCGCCATGGACCAGGCCTACCGGCGCATCTTCAGCCGCTGTGGCCTGCGGGCCGTCGCCGTCGACGCCGACAGTGGCGCCATCGGCGGTTCGGCAAGCCAGGAATTCATGGTCACGGCGGAGGCGGGTGAAGACCTGATCCTCACCAGCGCCGATGGGCGCTATGCCGCCAACCAGGAACGGGCCGTCTCCTTACCGAACGAGCCGATCGCCCTTCCAGGCGGAGCCCGCTGCGGCGGAGCCGGCGAAGTCGTCGCCACCCCAGGCCAGAGCAGCATCGAGGATCTGGCGGCAGCCCATGGCTTCGCTCCCAGCCAGCTGGTGAAGGTGCTGCTGCTGCTGGCCCGTTTCGAGGACGGACTGCGCCAGCCGGTGCTGGTCAGCCTGCGGGGTGACCAGACCCTCAATGACGTCAAGCTCGCCAATGCCGTGACGGCACGGCTCGGGGCCGAGCACGGTGCCCTCCTGGGGATCGACCCCCTGAACGCCGAGCAGATCCGTCAGGAACGCCTCGATCTCGATCTCTCGACGCTGCCACTCGGCTTCCTGGGCCCCGATCTCGACGATCGCCTGCTCGGCGCTGAATCCAGACGCACGGACGCCACCAGCCCGGACCTCCGCCGAAGCGCTGGTCCGGGCCAGGCCGGAGTCGCCACGGCCACCCTGAAGCGCTCCTTCCTGCGGCTGGTCGATCCGACCGCCGCTGACCTGGACGCCTTCATCTGCGGAGGCAACGGTGTGGATCAGCACCGCGTCGGCGTGACCTGGGCCGGCCTTGGCCCGACCGCCGCAGCCGATCAGGTGCTGGATCTGCGCTCGGCCCAACCCGGCGACCGCTGCCTGCATGATCCAGGCCAGAGGCTGGAGGCCTCCAGAGGGATCGAGGTCGGCCACATTTTCCAGCTGGGCCGCAAATATTCCCAGGCCCTGGAGGCCAGGTTCACCAATGAGTCCGGTGTCGATGAAGCCCTGTGGATGGGCTGTTACGGCATCGGGGTCTCCCGACTCGCCCAGGCCGCCGTCGAACAGCACCACGATGGCAACGGGATCTGCTGGCCGGTGTCGATCGCGCCATTCGAGCTGATCGTGGTGATCGCCAATGCCCAGGACAGCGAACAGGTGACCCTGGCTGAACAGCTTTACAGCATGCTCCAGGCGGCAGGCATCGACGTCCTGCTCGACGACCGCAGCGAACGGGCCGGGGTGAAGTTCAAGGACGCCGACCTGATCGGCATCCCCTGGAGACTGGTGGTGGGACGCGGTGCCGCCACCGGCGAGGTGGAGCTGGTGGAGCGGGCCAGCCGCGACACCCGGGTGCTGGCCGCCAGCGATGTGCTGACGACCGTGCAGCCGCTGCTGGCGGCCGGGCGGCTCGGACTGACGAACTGAGCCGGGCTTCTAGGATGCTGATTCTTGCCGCTGAGGCCATGCTCGGATCGGGGAACGTGGCCATGGGGCCTGACAACGCCACAACGACCGGCCACGGGTCCTTCTGGAACCGCATCAGCAGGCGCCTGATGCTCGCTATGACCGCCCTCGGACTGGTGCTCTGCCTGTTCCTGGCTGCATGCTCCGGCGCCGATGCGCGTCTGAGTGGCAACTACGTCGACGACACCGTCAGCGTGGCCCAGAGTCTGCTGACGACCATCGCGATCGATCAGGACGACCCCTCCCGCCAGTCCTCCGAGGTCGAAGCACGGGCTCTGATCAACGACTACATGAGCCGCTACCGGCCCCAGAGCCGCGTCAACGGACTGGCCTCCTTCACTACCATGCAGACGGCCCTGAACTCCCTGGCGGCCCATTACGCCGGCTATGCCAACCGCCCCCTGCCGGAGGCCCTCAGGACTCGACTGGAAAAGGAACTGGCCAAGGCCGAGCGGACCGTGGTCCGGGGCTCCTGATCGCGCCGATCACCGGCTCCTTCAGCTTCCACCGGCGGCCCTTGAAGGGCCGCCGGTTTTTTTCTGGCCGGATTCCAGGGCCATCAAGCAGCGCCTGCTGAGGTTCAACCGCATGGGATCGCCGTTGGCCGGCCCGGGAGGGTGACAATCTTTTGACGAAAGGGTGGATCCTCTGTAACACTCCATCTTTGTGCTCTGAAGCGGCTCCGGGCCGCTGTGTCCTTGGCCAACGTCGTCGTCA
>CAIXOZ010000135.1 GCA_903921295.1 uncultured cyanobacterium
GGCTGGGGTCTGCCCCACGTCGCCAAGCCGGGCAACAGCAGCGCGGCCGCCGGGATGTTCGACCACGTCGACGCGGACGATCCGGTGGCCCCGAACCCCCTCGATCCCCCCGCGGCAGGCCCCGCCAGCAGCACCCGCCGCCACGGCCGCACCGCCAGCAGCCGTCCATGAGCGCCGACTCCCCTGCGGCAGCCCCCACGCCGGCGCCCGAGGCCTGGTTGCTGCTGATCGGCGAGACGGCCCTGGCCCAGCAGGCGCGCCTGGAGGTGTCCGGTTATGGCTGTCTGCAGGAGAGCGACGGCAGTCCAGCGGCAGCCGGAGCCGGCGCCTCCCAGCCAACGCCAGCCCCGGAAGCGCTGCAGGCCGGCGAACCGGCACTGCTGCTGCTCAGCGCCGATCAGGCCGGTCGCATCGGTCCGCTGCGGCAGCGCTGGTCGGGCTGCCCGATCCTGCTCGACATCGCCGACGACGGCATCGAAGCCCGCACCGCCTGCCTCAGCGCCGGCGCCGATGATTTCTGGCTGTCGTCGCTGGGAACCTCCGATCTGCTCGCCCGGCTGCGGGTGCACCTGAAGCTCGTCGCCCGTCAGGCCCGCCGGCCGGTGTGCCTGCGCGTCGGCGATCTGGAGGTCGATCCGGCCCGCCACCAGGTGCGCCGCGGCCTGCGCAAGGTGGCGCTCACCAGCCGCGAATACAGCCTGCTGCTGCTGCTGCTCCAGAACCGGGGGCAGGTGCTGAGCCGCGAAACGATCCTGGCCACGATCTGGTCGGATCAGCAGGGAGCGGCCAGCAATGTGATCGAGGTCTACGTGCGCTACCTGCGCCAGAAGCTGGAAGAGGATGGTGAGCGGCGCCTGATCCACACCGTTCGGGGCGCCGGCTACTGCCTGAGCGAACGCCCGCCGGGTCAGGAGGGCCTGGCCGCCGCCACGCCATCCCGCTGAACGCGGATCAACGCCGTGATCGCCCCGCTGCCGCCCGCAGGCGCTCGGCACCCCCACGGCGCAGCGACGCCTCCCGCCGGGCCACGCTCCCGCAGCCGTCACAGCCTGCAGGCCCCGTCAGGAGCAGCGGGTCACCTTGCCTAAGGTTCACCCCATCCACGCATCGCCATGCCCCAGACCACCTCGCCGCCCCAGATGCTGCCGGTCACAGCCCGCTGGTGCCTGGAGGCTCCCGCCCCGGCCCGCGCCACCCGGCCGCCCTGCATCGATCTCGAAGTGGCGAGCACCCCGGAGCAGCAGCGCCTTGGGCTGATGGCACGGCCGCCGCTGCCGCCGCTGCGGGGGATGTGGTTCCCGTTCCCGAAGCCGCAGCCGCTGCGCTTCTGGATGTACCAGACCCCCTCCCCCCTCGACATGCTGTTCCTGCGCGGAGGTGCGGTGATCGCGATCGCAACCGATGCCAGGCCCTGTCTGAAGCTGCCCTGCCCGGACTACGGGCCGGATGCCGACTCCGATGGGGTGGTGGAACTGGCGGCGGGCGAGGCGAAGCGGCTCGGGATCCGGGTCGGCAGCCGCGCCCTGATCCAGCCGATCAGCGTTCAGGCAACAGGCGCCGGCCGCTGAGCACCAGCACCGGATTGAGCGGCGCCAGCCGGGTGCCTTCCGCGAGGGGGGCACCACGCCAGGCCTGATGCTGGCTCACGCTCACCTGCAGGGCCTCCGCCTCCAGCAACGGCCGCAGCTCCGCCAGGGCCTCGAGCGTGGCCAGGGGGATCACCACCACCCCACCCGGTCTGAGGCGCCGAAGCACCGCCTGCAGCACCGCCGCCCGCTCGCGGCCACCGCCACCCAGAAGCACCCGATCGGGATCCGGCAACGCCGCCAGGGCCTCCGGGGCCCGGCCCTCGAGCACCTCCGCCGGCTCCACCCCAAGGCGGCGGGCATTGGCCCAGATCAGGGCCGCCGATCCGCCGCGGCGCTCCAGCAGGCAGGCCTGCAGCTGCGGCCTCAGCCGCAGGGCCTCCAGCCCCACCGACCCCACCCCGGCGCCGATGTCCCAGAGCACACCGCGCTCCGGCAGTGCCAGCTCGGCCAGCAGCTGGATGCGCACCTCCCGTTTGGTCATCAGGCCGGGCCGATCGGCGTGCTGCAGGAACAGGCCGTCCTCCAGCCCGAACAGGGGCAGGGCCTGGGGATCAGCCGGGGCTGCGGGCGCCTCGGCGATCAGCAGCAGCAGCTGCAGCGGATCGGCATCGGCCGGGAGCGGCGCCTCCGGAGCCAACCGCTGCACCCGCTCGGCCGGATGCCCGAGCCGCTCACACAGCCAGACGCCATAGGCGCGCTCAAGGCCGGAGGCCCGCAGCAGCTGACGCACCGCAGCAGCGCCGCCGCGGGTTGGATCGGTGAGCACCGCCAGGGCCACCGGGCGCTTCTGCAGCAGAGCCGCCAGGGGGTCCGGATCGCGGCCATGCAGGCTGATCCAGGTGGCGTCCTGCCAGGGCCGGCCGATGCGGGCAAACGCCAGCTGCATCGAACTCGGCGCCGGCTGGAAGCGCAGCTGCTCCGGCCGGAACCACTGCAGCAGCAACCGGCCGATCCCGAACCAGAGCGGATCGCCGCTGGCCAGCACCACCGCCGGCTGACCGGCGGCCAGGGCTGCGGCCAGGGGCGCCTCGATCGCCGCCGGCTGATCACTGGCCAGCAGCGGCGGGCAGGGACAGGCCGGGGCGATCCGGCCGGCGGCCTGCTCCTCGGCCCACCAGGCCGGCACCACCGCCAGCAGCCGTTTCGGGGCCACCAGCAACGCCGCGGCCCGAACCTGCCCAGCTGCCGCCGCCGGCAAGGCCGCCAGGCCGCCGGCATCGGTGCCGATCACCGCGATCCAGCGCACGGGCTCCAGGGCGGCTCCACTCACTGGAGCCATGATGCTCATCCGTTCGCCCCTCGGCCCGGCATGCACGATCGCCGCCAGCGCATCCATGAGCTGGTGCTGGCTCTGCTGGCCCAGCAGCAGGATCTCGAGCTGCTGGCCGGCGATGGCAGCAGCCTGCCGAGCGGTGATGCCGGCAGCTGGCTGGAGCGCAACCGGCGGGTGGTGCTGCGTTACCAGGCCCTGGTGCGCTCGGCCGTCACCCTCGATGCCCTGGTGGATCAGGAGGTGGGCGAGAGCTTCCAGGCCGGCGCCATGGCGCCGCCACCCTGAAGCCCGCCCGCCGGACCCGGCCCGGACCACCGCTGCGCCCCTGCCCGATCGCCGGCGTACGAGGCCGGTGCCGCCTGCCATTGCCGCCATCACAGGCACCACAGCGACCGAAGGGGTTCTGACAAGCTGGAGCCCACTTCCGACGGCTCGATGGCGCGTTTCGGTCTCTCCGCCCTCCGATCGATGCTGGGGGGACGTGGCCCAAGCACGCCCGGTGTCGACAGCACCGCCAGCTGGCAGCGCCCCTTCGGCCTGGGCTGGGAGACGCCCTACACGGTGCGTTATGCCAGCAACCTCGACGACGGCCCCGGCCACGGGGCACCGCTGGGGGGCTTCGGCGCCGGCTGCATCGGCCGCGGTCCCGATGGCACCTTCAACCTCTGGCATCTCGATGGAGGAGAGCACTGGTTCGGCACGGTGCCCGACTGCCAGTTCGCCCTGTTCGAGCAGCGGGGCGGGCAGCGCCGCGCCCATGCCCTGGCCACCGCGCCGGAGCGCGACGACTCGCTGCCGGCAGCGGCAACGCCACCGCTGGCCGCCTGGCAGTGGTATCCAGCCAGTGACGCCGAGCACAGCACCGGCACCTACACAGCCCGCTACCCCCTGAGCGCCTTCATCTACCGGGGCGTCTTCGAAGCGGCGGTGACCTGCGAGGCCTTCAGCCCGATCCTGCCCGGCGATTACCGGCGCACCAGCTATCCGGTGGCGGTCTTCCGCTGGACCTTCGAGAACCCCACCAGTGAACCGCTTGATCTGTCGCTGCTGCTGAGCTGGCGCAACACGGTGGGCTGGTTCACCAACACCGATCCGAGCGCCGAGGTGCACTTCCGCGACGACGGGAGCCCTGAACATGCCTACGTGCCGGCGATTGGCCGCAGCGAGGGCCAACGCCAACGACCGGTGGAGGGCGACGGCCTGATCGGGGTGCTGCTCGACGGCGATCACCACCAACCGATCCGCGAAGGCGAGGGCCAGTGGTGCATCGCCACCGCCGCCGATCAACCGGGTCTGGAGGTGCTGCGCTGCTCCCACTGGGATCCCCGGGGTGATGGCAGCGTCCTGTGGCAGTCGTTCGCCCGCGATGGCTCCCTGCCGCCCGATCCGGGGGAGCGCCGGCGCGGTGCCGACGAACCGGGCAGTGCCGCCATGGCCCTGCGCTTTGTGCTGCAGCCGGGAGAAAGCCGCGAGATCCCGGTGGTGATCAGCTGGGACCTGCCCGTCACCGCCTTCGCCAGCGGCAGCCAGAGCCTGCGGCGCTACACCGATGTCTTCGGCGCCGATGGCCGGCAGGCCGCCGCGATCGCCGCCGAGGCCCTGCGCGACTGGCCGCAATGGCGCCAGGCGATCAGCGACTGGCAGGCGCCGGTGCTGGCGCGCACGGATCTGCCGGAACCGCTGCGGATGGCGCTGCTCAATGAGCTCTATGACCTGGCCAGTGGCGGCACCCTCTGGACCGCCGCCAGCCATGACGATCCGGTCGGGCGCTTCGGGGTGCTGGAGTGCCTCGACTACGCCTGGTACGAAAGCCTGGATGTGCGGCTGTATGGCTCGCTGGCGCTGCTCCAGCTCTGGCCGGAACTCGACAAGGCGGTGCTGCGCAGCTTCGCCCGCGCCATCCCCGCCGCCGATCCGACACCGCGGCCGATCGGTTGGTATTTCACGCAGGGACGGGGTCGGGTGGAGGCCGCCCGCAAGGTGGCGGGGGCCACGCCCCACGACCTCGGCGCCCCGAATGAACGGCCGTTTGCGGCCACCAATTACACCGCCTACCAGGACTGCAATCTCTGGAAGGACCTGGCCAGCGACTACGTGCTCCAGGTGTGGCGCACCTTCCGGCTCGCCCCCAGCGGCGAGGACCTGCGCTTTCTCGCCGACTGCTGGCCGGCGGCGGTGGAGGCCCTGCGCTACCTCAAGACCTTCGACATCAACGACGACGGTCTGCCCGACAACGGCGGCGCCCCGGATCAGACCTTCGATGACTGGCCGCTGGTGGGGGTGAGCGCCTACTGCGGCGCCCTCTGGATCGCCGCCCTGGAGGCAGCCCTGGCGATGGCGCAGCGGCTGCAGCTCGACCTGGGTCTCGACACCGGCGCGGAGCAGCGGCAGTTCTCCGGGTGGCTGGAGCAATCGCGGGCCAACTTCGATGCCCTGCTCTGGAATGGTGAGTACTACCGGATCGATGCCGGCAGCGGCACGCCGGTGGTGATGGCCGACCAGCTCTGCGGCGACTTCTATGCGCGGCTGTTGGGCTTACCGCCTGTGGTGAGCGATGAGCGCAGCCGCTCGGCGCTGGGGGCAATAAAAGA
>CAIXOZ010000136.1 GCA_903921295.1 uncultured cyanobacterium
CCGACATGGATGGACGGCTGCGGGTGGTGTTCCTCGCCGATTACAACGTCAAGCTCGGCGAAAAGGTGTATCCAGCCGCCGATCTGTCTGAGCAGATCTCCACCGCCGGCAAGGAGGCTTCCGGCACCGGCAACATGAAGTTCGCCATGAACGGAGCCCTCACGATCGGCACCCTCGATGGCGCCAATGTGGAGATCCGCGAGCAGGTGGGTGCCGACAACTTCTTCCTGTTCGGCAAGACCACCGATGAGATCGCCGAGCTGCACGGTGGTGGCTATCGCCCCTGGGAGCTGATCGCAGGCCTGCCGGAGCTGGCGGAGGTGCTGAAGATGATCGAGCAGGGCCACTTCAGCAATGGCGACAGCGAGCTGTTCCGGCCCCTGCTGCAGAACCTCACCGGCAACGATCCCTTCTTCGTGCTCGCCGATTTCGCCGACTATCTGCGCGCCCAGGACGCCGTGAGCCAGGCCTGGAGTGATCGGCGGCTCTGGAACCGGATGTCGTTGCTGAATTCAGCCCGCACCGGTTTCTTCTCGTCCGACCGAGCCATCCGCGACTATGCCGAGCGGATCTGGCAGGCGGCGCCGTTCCCGGTGACGATCAGCTGCGAGATCGACTGACCCCCGGTGGCCAGCGATCCCCTGGTGCTGGTGCTCAATGCCGGCAGCTCCAGTCTCAAGCTGGCCCTGATCAGCGCCACGGGCGAACGGCCCCTGAACCTCAGCCTCGGGCTGGAGGCGATGGCGCCGTCGGCCCTGGCGGCTCTGCTGGCCCCCTGGCGGCAGCGCATCACGCTGGTGGGCCACCGCGTCGTTCATGGAGGCGAGCGCTTCACCGCCCCAACCCGCCTCGATGACGCGTCCCAGGCCGAGGTGCTGGCGGCCCTGGAGGCGCTGGTGCCCCTGGCCCCCCTGCACAACGGCCCGGCCCTGGCCCTGATCCGCTGGTGCCTGGAGGCGATCCCACAACCGCAGTGGGCATGCTTCGACACGGCCTTCCACAGCACCCTGCCCGAAGCGGCCCGCACCTATGCGCTGCCGGCGCACTGGCGGCAGCAGGGGCTGCGCCGCTATGGATTCCACGGCCTCAACCATGCCCATGTGGCAGCGGTGGTGGCGGAGCATCACTGCCGGCAGCAGGTGGAGGCCGGCCACAGCAGCCGGCCGATCCGGCTGATCAGTGCCCATCTCGGAGCCGGCTGCTCCCTGGCCGCCATCCTGGACGGCCGCTGCCTCGACACCACCATGGGCTACACGCCGATGGAGGGACTGGTGATGGCCAGCCGCAGCGGTTCGCTCGATCCAGGCCTGATCCTGCATCTGTTGGAGCAGGGGCTGGGCGTGGCCGAGCTGCGAGCAGCCCTGAATGAGCAGAGCGGCCTGCTCGGGCTCTCCGGACTCAGTGGCGACTGGCGCCGTCTGGGGGCTGCCGCCTCCGAAGGACACCGCGGCGCCCGCCTGGCCCTGACGGTGTTCGAGCACCGGCTGCTGCAGGGCATCGGTGCCATGGCCGCCAGCCTTGGTGGCGTGGATGTGCTGGCGCTGAGCGGCGGCATCGGCGCCAACGATCCGGCTCTGGCCGCCTCACTGGCCCAACGGCTGAGTTGGCTGGGCCCGCCGCGGCTGCTGCAGGTTCCGGCCGATGAAGAGGGCATGATCGCCCGGCTCGTGCAGGCTGCGGCCGCCGGTGAAGCCGGCACGCCTGTGGTCAGCCGCGATCGGGCAGATCAGGAGTCTGGTGAAGCAGCCGATTCAGGCGCAGGCGATCGGCGTTGAGAGGATCGGGAGCCAGTTCACCGGCCACCTCGCGGAACTTCTGTTCCACCTCGTCTGGGACCCGCACATCGAAGATGCGCTCCATCAGCGCTTCGATCGAGAACAGGTGCGCATTGATGTTCTCCAGATCACCCATCGCCTGTTGCAGGCTTTCGGTGTCGGCCTGAGCGGCGCCTCCGGGAGCATCGGTGGCCGCGGCAGCGACCTGGGGAGCCTGATCGAGCTCCGGATGGGCCTTCTGCAACTCCTCGAGCACACGACCCGCCAGGGTGCGGAAGGACTGAAGAGCCGCCCAGCTGAGCTCCTGCTGCTGCCGCAGGGAAGGATTTTCGCGAATCAGTCGGTCATGTTCCCGATAGAAACGC
>CAIXOZ010000137.1 GCA_903921295.1 uncultured cyanobacterium
ATCACCAACCTGGAGCTCGACCACACCGACCACTACCCGGACCTCGAAAGCCTGATCAGCACCCTGCGCCGTTTCGCCGGCAGCTGCGGACGTCTTCTGATCAACCACGACTGTCCGGTGCTTCGGGAGCATTTCGAAGCCGAGGCCTCCTGGTCAATCGAACGCAGTGATGGCGTCAGCTACGCCGCCCTGCCCGTTGAAGAGCGTGGCGACGGCACCATCGCAGACCTGTACATCGATGGCCGCTGGGCCGCCCGCCTGCAGATCCCCCTTCCTGGCCGCCACAACCTCAGCAACGTCACCGGCGCCCTCGGGGCCTGCCTGATGGAGGGCGTGTCTGTGGCTGAACTGCAACAGGCTGTGGGCCGGCTGCGACCACCCGGGCGTCGCTTCGACTTCCGGGGCCTGTGGCGGGATCGCCTGATCGTGGACGACTACGCCCATCACCCCAGTGAGGTCTCAGCCACCCTGGCCATGGCGCGGCTGATGGTGAGCAGCGGCCAGAGTCCGCTACCGCGGGCACCGCAACGGCTCGTGGCGGTGTTTCAACCGCACCGCTTCACGCGTACCTCCGAATTCCTCGACGGCTTCGCCGAAGCCCTCACCGCCGCCGATCAGGTGCTGCTGGCTCCGCTTTACACGGCCGGTGAGGCGCCGATCGCCGGCATTTCCAGCGAGACCCTGGCTGCGGCGATCCGTCGTCAGGCGCCGCAGCTGCAGGTGGAGGCCTACGCCAGCCTCGAGCTGCTGGCGTCCCGGCTTGAGACCGTGACCCGGGCCGGTGATCTGGTGCTGGCCATGGGGGCCGGCGATGTGAACAGCCTCTGGAATCGGCTGCCGACCGACCCCGAGTGCAGCGCCGCACCGCCGGATGTCCCCGCAGCAGCCTGAGGTGAACCCGCCAGCGGCCCTGCGCCAGGCGGTGCCCCTTGAGGCCTACACCACCTGGAAAGTGGGAGGTCCGGCCGAGTGGTTCGCCGAACCGAACAGCCAGGAGATGCTGCTGGCGCTGCTGGCCTGGGCAGGGCGCGAAGGCCTGCCCCAGCGCAGCATCGGTGCCGGCTCCAACCTGCTGATCAGCGACGCGGGGCTCGAAGGGCTGACCCTCTGTCTCAGACGCCTGCAGGGCACCCAGGTCGATCCCTGCAGCGGTCTGGTGGAAGCCCAGGCCGGCGAACCGATCCCGACCCTGGCGCGACGTGTGGCCCGGGCCGGGCTCGGGGGCCTGGAATGGTCCGTGGGCATCCCCGGCACCGTCGGGGGCGCCGTGGTGATGAATGCCGGGGCCCAGGGAGGCTGCATCGCCGAGCGGCTGCACAGCGTCACGGTGGTCGACCCGGCACGACCCGACGTCCCCTTCAGCCTCAACGCCAACGCTCTGGCCTTCTCCTACCGCCACAGTCGCCTGCAACAGGAACCACTGGTCGTGCTCTCGGCGCGCTTTCAGCTCGATGCCGGCCTCGACCCGGGCCTGCTGCTGGAGCGCACCAGCGCGAATCTCCAGAGCCGCACCTCCAGCCAGCCTTACCACCTGCCCAGCTGCGGCAGTGTCTTCCGCAATCCTGAGCCGCAGAAAGCCGGCCAGCTGATCGAAGCCCTGGGGCTGAAGGGCCTGTGCATCGGCGGCGCCGAGGTTTCAACGCTGCACGCCAATTTCATCGTCAACACCGGCGCAGCACGAGCCGCCGAGATCCAGGCGCTGATCGAACGACTGCAGGCCGAGGTGCAACAGCACACCGGCATCGCCCTGCACCCGGAGGTGAAACGGCTCGGCCGCTTCGAACCGGCCCAGCGATAGCCTGCCCTTCCGATCAGGATGCAGCAATGGCGGGCTTCGGGCTTCCCAATTTCGGCCAACTCACCGAGGCTTTCCGCAAGGCCCAGCAGATTCAGCAGGACGCGCAGAAGCTGCAGCAGGATCTCGACGCCCTCGAGGTGGAGGGCAGCAGCGACTGCGGACGCGCCAGGATCTGGCTCTCGGGCAACCAGCAACCCCTGAAAGTGAGCCTCTCACCCGAGCTGATCGCCGAAGGTGCCGAAGCCACCGAAACGGCCACCCTCGCGGCCCTGAAGGCCGCCTACGAGACGTCGGCAGCGACGATGCGGGAGCGGATGGAGGCCCTCACCGGCGGTCTGAACTTCAACCTGCCCGGCCTGGGCGGCTGATCGAAACGCAACGACAGCTCCGCCCTCAGCCCTCACCGTCCTCGGGGGCCTGGTCGAGGTCCTGACGCTGACGGCGTCGCGAAGGTTCACGCAGGCGCGCCTGCAGGCGGGGTTCCAGCCGGGAGCCCCGCTGCCGCAGACCCGGCTCCGACCGCTGCGCCGCCGCCTGGCGCAAGGCCTCGGCCTCCACATCCACCAGACAACGACCGAAGAGCTCCGCCCGGTCCCAGGCGCTGCCGATGCTGCAGCCTGGTTCCCCCTGGTGGCGACAGTTGCTGTAGCGACAGCCGCCAGGCGCAAGAGCGGCGCGCAGCTCCGGGAAAAGAGCCGGCAGCCGTGCGGGATCCGCCGGCAACAGCGGTCGGTTGAACCCTGGGGTATCCGCCACCAGGGCTCCGGGCGCCAGGGCAAACAACTCAACGTGACGGGTGGTGTGGCGACCTCGCTGCAGGCGACCGGACACCGCCGCGACCCGCAGGGCCAGAGCCGGCATCAACGCATTCAGAAGGGAGCTCTTGCCCACGCCCGAGGGACCACAGAGCACCGTCAGGCCCGGCTCACTGAGGCGCTGGCGCAGGCGGTCGAGGCCCTGCCCGGTGCGGGTGGAGATCGCCATGGGGTCGTACCCCCAGCCCCGGAGCCGCGCACACCAGGCCTCAACGGCCGCCGACGGCAGCGCATCCGCCTTCGAGAGCACCAGCTCAACGCTCTGGCCCGTGGCTTCGGCAGTGATCAGAAACCGTGTCAACTGCAGAGGGTCAAGGGCCGGCTCCATCAGGGCGGCCACCACCACAACCCGGGAGACATTGGCCACCGCAGGCCGCTCGAGCACACTGTGACGCTCGAACACCTGGGTCACAGCACCGCGAGCAGCGACCCAGTCGATGCCATCGACCACAACCCGATCGCCGCTCAGGATCTGCTGGCCGCTCTTGCCCAGGCGGGTGCGGCGGGTGCAGAGCAGCCGCTCCACACCACCAGGACCGGGATGATCCAGCGCCACCCAGGCGTAATTGGCCAGCAGGGCCACCACCAGGCCAGAAGCCCTGGTGAGAGCCTCAACCACCATGGCGACGGATCAGCAGCCTCACCGTCCCGGCGGGGCCAGGCTCGGCGAGCACCTGATGACCAGCGCCGCTCAGTCCTTCGCTGACCAGACGATCCGGTTCTCCGGCATCGAGAATCACCTCCAGCCAGGCCCCGATCGGTACCGTTTCCAGGGCGAGCTTGGAGCGGATGAAATTGACCGGACAGGGAGTTCCGCGCAGATCGAGTCGCTGACTGGGCAGAGGGGCAGGATCAGGAACGCCTGAGGCCATGCTCAACCGAAGAGGCCGCCGAACAGGCCGCTCTTATGGGGATGGCGGTGGCCCTTGCTCGTGTGATGTCCGGCCAGTTGCTCAAGCAGGGTTCGCTCCTCGGCATGGAGTTTGGTGGGCAGCTGCACCTTGACCGTGAACAGATGGTTGCCACGGGCCACCGGGTTGCCGAGCCGGGGCACCCCCTTGCCCTGCAGATTGAGCACCGCGCCGGGCTGGGTGCCGGCGGGCACGGTCAGGGGCTGGGGCCCATCGACGGTCTCGACCTCGATCGTGTCGCCCAGAATCGCCTGCAGGTAATTGAGGGTGATCTCCGACTGGATGTTGATGCCCTCGCGCCGGAGCTGGGGATGGGGCTGGACCGTGAGCACCACGAAGAGATCCCCGGCCGGACCTCCGCGCTGACCGGCATTGCCTTCACCGCTGACCCGAAGCCTGGTGCCGGTGTCGACACCGGCAGGGATGTTGATCCGCAGCTTTTTGCGTACCTGCTGCAGGCCGCGGCCATTGCAGGAGCTGCAGGGATCGGCGATCACCTGACCGGATCCGTCGCAGGTGGGGCATTCCACCACCTGCATGATGTTGCCGAAGGGGGTGCGGGTGGCGCGGCGCACCTGACCGACGCCGCTGCAGGTGCCACAGGTGGTGGGACCACTGCCGGAGCGGGCGCCGGAGCCCTGGCAGGTGGAGCAGGTCTCGAGATGGTTGATCTGAACCTGGCGCTCGAGACCGAAGACCGCCTCACTGAAGCTGATCGTCAGGTCGTAACGGAGGCTGTCGCCCTGGCTGGGACCACGGCGCCGGGGACCACCGCCCGGAGATCCGCCACCGCCGAAACCGCTGAAGAAGGTCTCGAACAGGTCGGCGAACCCGCCCATGTCGCCCATGTCGGGCATACCGCCGCCGCCGAGACCGGCTTCGCCGAACTGGTCGTAGCGGGCACGGGTCTGGGGGTCGCTGAGCACCTCATAGGCGCGACCGATCTCCTTGAACTTGTCCTCGGCGCCGGGATCCTTGTTGATATCGGGGTGGTACTGGCGAGCGAGACGCCTGTAGGAGCGCTTGAGCGTGTCTGCATCAGCGTCCCGGCTCACCCCGAGCAGGTCGTAGTAATCCGCCATCGGCCCGGTCAGTCAGGCTCACCCTAAAACCGGGGCGCCCCTGGCCAGGGGGTGAAGACCGACCCTCAGGTCCGCCGGTATCGCGGCGGACCTGAGACGGGTGCCATTCAGGCCGATTCCCCGTCCACGGCCGTTGCCGCGGGACCCGGACCCATCGAGACCTTGACCAGGGCATGACGCAGCACGCGGCCCTCAAGCTGATAGCCACGCTGGAGTTCGGCGGTGACCACATCCTCGGGATGCTCATCGCTCGGTTCCCGCATCACGGCCTCGTGCAGGTTGGGATCGAAGGCTTCGCCCTCGACCCGCATCGGCGCCACCCCGAGCTGCTTGAACACGTCCACCAGCTGCTTGTAGAGGTTCTGGTAGCTGCGATGGAGGGCCTGGGCCTCCTCGCCCTGGGGATTGAGCTGCTGACGGGCGCGGTCGAAGTTGTCGACCACCGGCAGGATCTCGGTGAGGGTGGAGCAGGTGACCTGGAGGCGCTGATCCTCCTGATCCCGCTGGGCCCGCTTGCGGAAGTTGTCGAAATCCGCTGCCATCCGCATGTACTGCCCCTTGAGGCTCTCGTGCTCCGCCCGCAGGCTTTCCAGTTCCCGCGCCAGAGACTGCTGATCAGCCGCCGCTGCATCGGCGGGATCTGCCGCTGAGGAGGTTGCCTCCGCCTCGCTGCCGCTCTCTGCCGGAGGCTCGCTGCCGGTCGGATCAACGGTCACCTGCGACGGGGTGGTGGGGTCCTGCTCGAAGGACTGATCCTCAGTGCTCATGTTGACGGGGGCGCCAAACGGTTTTAGGCATGTTGCAGCTCCAGGCCGGTCTCCCACAAGCGGCGGAAGCCCGCACCTCCCTGCCCGCGCCGCATGACCTCCCTGCCCTTTCCCCCTGTTCCCCCCAGCGGCCGCCCTGGCGCCGGCGCCGGCAGACCGTCACCGCCCCCGGGCCGGGCGCCGGACACCCCCGGAGACACCCTGTTCAAGGGCCTGGAACTGACGCCACGCGGCCGATCGGGCCCGGGCAAAACGGACGACATCGAAGATCTTGAAGCGGCCGATGCCGATCCGAGCAGCTCACCGGTGGTGAGCCTGGTGAACCGGATCCTGATCGCCGCTCTTCGCTGCGATGCCAGTGATATCCATGTCGAACCGCAGGAGGACGGACTGACGATCCGCTATCGCCTGGATGGGGTGCTGCAACCGCAACCGGATCGGCTCCCACCCCACCTGATTCCTGCCGTGACCTCACGGCTGAAGGTGATGGCCGACCTCGACATCGCCGAGCGACGACTCCCCCAGGACGGCCGCATCCGCCGCCTCTATCGCGGCCGGGTCACCGATTTCCGCATCAGCACGCTGCCCAGCCGCCACGGCGAGAAGGTGTGTCTGCGCTTGCTCGACAACGGCTCCACCGCGCTGGGCCTCGACACCCTGATCACCGATGCCGAGGCGCGGCAGACGCTGCGATCACTCGGATCCCAGCCATTCGGGATGGTGCTGGTGACCGGACCGACAGGTTCGGGGAAATCGACCACCCTCTATGCCCTGCTCTCGGAAAGGAATGAGCCGGGGATCAACATTTCAACGGTCGAAGATCCGATCGAGTACACCCTCAAAGGCATCACCCAGACCCAGGTCAACCGCGACAAGGGCTACGACTTCAGTACGGCCCTGCGGGCCTTCATGCGTCAGGACCCGGATGTGCTGCTGGTCGGCGAGACCCGGGATCTGGAGACGGCGAAGACCGCCATCGAATCCGCGCTGACCGGCCACCTGGTGCTGACCACCCTGCACTGCAATGACGCCGCCAGCGCCATTGCCCGGCTCGATGAGATGGGCGTTGAACCGTTCATGGTCAGTGCCTCCCTGCTGGGCATCGTGTCGCAACGGCTGTTGCGGCGGGTATGCCCCGACTGCCGCATCGGCTACAAGCCGACCCCGGACGAGCTGGGACGGTTCGGACTGCTGGCCAGTCGCGAGACGAACGTGACCTTCTACAGGGCCTGCCACCGGCACGCCGGCAGCCAGAACGAAAGCACCTGCCCGAGCTGCCAGGGCAGTGGCTACCGCGGCCGGGTGGGGGTCTACGAGATCCTGCGGATGAACGAAACCCTGGCCACGGCGATCGCCCAGCGCGCCAGCACCGACGTGCTGCGGCGGCTGGCCCTGGAGAGCGGCATGCGCACCCTGCTTGGGTACGGCCTCAACCTGGTGCGCCAGGGCATGACCACCCTCGAGGAAGTGGAACGGATGCTGCTCACCGACGCCGGACTGGAATCCGAACGGCGCTCCCACTCCCTCAGCACCCTCACCTGCCAGGGATGCGGAGCCGGCCTGCGCGATGAGTGGCTGGAATGTCCCTATTGCCTCACGAGCCGCCGATGATCACCCCTGGCGTCCACCCCCGGCACTGATGGAGCTCGCGATCGAGGATCTGATGCGCCAGCTGGTGCTGCATGGAGGCAGCGACCTGCATCTGGCGGCCGGTCAGCCCGCCTATGGCCGCTTCAACGGCGACCTGACACCGATGGGATCAGACCCGCTGAGTGACAGGGACTGCCAGCGGCTGATTCTGTCGTTGCTGAGCAATGAACAGCGGCGCCAGCTCGAAGAGACGCTGGAGCTCGATCTCTCCCATGGCATCGCCGATGTCGGCCGCTTCCGCATCAACGTCTACCGCCAGAAGGGTTCCTATGCGGCCTGTATTCGCGCCTTGGGCAGCGCGATCCCGACCCTGGAGAGCCTGAACCTCTCGCCCCGTATCGAGACGGTCTGTCAGTTGCCGAAAGGACTGGTGCTGGTGACCGGACCGACTGGATCGGGCAAATCAACCACCCTTGCCGCCCTGATCAATCACATCAATCGACACCGCTCAGAACACATCATCACCATTGAAGACCCGATTGAATTCATCTATAAAAATGAACGTTCCCTGATTCATCAGCGCCAGGTTCATGATGACACCCACAGCTTTGCCAATGCACTGAGAGCCTCACTTCGAGAAGATCCCGATGTGATCCTGGTCGGTGAACTACGGGATCTTGAAACCATTCAACTGGCGATCACCGCCGCTGAAACCGGCCACCTCGTCTTCGCCACCCTCCACACCAGCTCAGCCGCCCAGACCGTCGACCGGATGGTCGATGTCTTTCCCGCCAACCAGCAAGCCCAGATCAGGGTGCAGCTCTCCGGCAACCTGGCGGCGATCTTCGCCCAGACCCTCTGCCGCCGGCTCAACCCCGGCACCGGTCCTCTGGGCCGGGTGGTCGCCCAGGAGATCCTGTTCAACACACCGGCCATCGCCAACCTGATCCGGGAAGCCAAAACAGCCCAGATCCAGTCGCAGATCCAGACCAGTGGCCAGCTGGGAATGCAGACGATGGACAAGGCTCTGGCCGATCTGGTGCAGCAGCGCGTCATCAGCCTGGAGGAGGCCCGGGCCCACTCCGTCCGGCCCGACGAGCTCGACCGTCTGCTTGGCGACGCGCCCTGATCGAACGCCATGGCCACCTATCTCGCCAGTTACACCAGCAGCCGCGGCCAGGCCCGTCAATTGCAGATCCAGGCAGGCAGCCCCGAGCAGGCCCGTCGTCTGCTGCGCCGTCGCGGCATCCGCCCCACCACCCTGGTGGCCCAGCCAGCGGGAACCAGCACCAGGAGTGAGCAGGCCCCATCAGGGCTGGCAGCCTGGCTGGAACAGGGACCGAGCGTGCGCGAGAAGGCGATCCTGTTCAACAAGCTCGCGGCGCTGGTGGATTCCGGCATCCCGATCGTGCGCGGCCTGGACCTGCTGGCCAGACAACAGAAAACAGGCCTGTTTCAGCGCGCCCTTCAGGCTGTCAGCCGCGAAGTCAACGAAGGCAGCAGCCTCGGCGCAGCCATGCGGCAGTGGCCGAAGGTGTTCGATCGCCTCAGCCTGGCGATGGTGGAGGCCGGCGAAGCGGGGGGGGTCCTCGATGAGACCCTCAAACGGCTGGCGAGTCTGCTGGAAACGAACGCCCGCCTGCGCAACCAGATCCGCAGTGCACTCGGCTATCCGATCACGGTGCTGATGATCGCAATCTCCGTGTTTCTGGGAATGACGATTTTCCTGATTCCCACCTTCGCGGGAGTGTTCAAGGATCTGGGGACAGAACTGCCTCCCTTCACCCAGATGATGGTGAACCTGAGCACATTGATGCGCTCCTCCTTCTCCTTGTTGCTGGTGATTTTTCTGTTGCTGATGTTTCTTGTTTTTCGACGTCATTACGCCACCGCAACCGGTCGACTCCAGGTGGACGCCCTGGCGCTCAGACTGCCGCTGTTCGGGGATCTGATCAGGAAGACGGCAACAGCCCAGTTCTGCAGAACCCTGAGCTCCCTCTCACGCGCCGGGGTGCCGATTCTGATCTCGTTGGAGATCGTGCGGGAAGCGGCAGGCAACGCCCTGATCAGTGCCGCCATCCTCTCCGCCCGCCAGGATGTGCTCGAAGGGGTGCCGATCAGCGTCGCTCTGGCCAGCCAGGGGGTCTTCCCGGACATGGCGACAAGCATGCTGGAAATCGGCGAAGAAAGTGGAGAGCTCGATGTGATGCTCTCCAAGGTTGCCGATTTCTATGAGGATGAAGTCAGCGCCACCGTCAAGACCATGACCTCGATGCTTGAGCCAGCAATGATCGTGATTGTTGGAGGAATTGTTGGATCCATTCTGCTGTCAATGTACTTGCCGATGTTCTCCATCTTTGATCAGATCAAATGAATGACCTGTGCCTCGAGCTGCCCCCATCAACCAACCCCAGGAGGGCCAACCGGAAGGGCCGACGGCGACCCAGACAGTCCTGAACCCTGGCAGCGTTGCTGGTCCGCCGTCTCACCCCAGACCGTTTCGGGGAACGCCAGCGGCGACGAAAACGATCCGGGCCACCGCCGTGACCTCAGACCGATCCCTGCCGCGCGGCAGCGGCGATCGCCTGACCGGCCAGCCAGCCGGAACTCCAGCAGTGCTGGAAATTGAACCCGCCGGTCACCCCATCCACATCCATCAGCTCGCCGGCCATGAACAGACCGGGGACCAGACGGCTTTCCATCGTCGCCAGATTGATCTCCCCAAGCGCGACACCACCGGCGGTGACGAACTCCTCGCCGAAGGGGCCGCGGCCCCGCACCCGGTACTGACTGCCCCGCAGGGCGGCAATCAGGCGGTCCTGCTCGCGCCGGGCCAGATCCGCCCAACGCTTGCCGGGATCGACCGCCTGATCCCTGAGCAGCTGATCCCAGAAACGGCGACTCAATTCCGGCCAGGGTCTCCAGTTGTCCAGCTGGCGGCGGGCCTGCTCGCGCCTGGCCTCAGCAAACGCCTGCTGCACCATCTCCAGGGATCGACCACCGCTCCAGTCGGCCCGCAGACGGGCCCGGTAACGGCCCTGGTGCAGGGCCCGGGCGGCGAAGGCCGTCAGCCTCAGGATCGCCGGCCCACTCAGGCCCCAGTGGGTGATCAGCACGGTGCCCTGCTGACGAAAGCGTTGGATTGCAGGCGCTGATGCCGGGACAACGACGCTCTGATCAACGGGGTCCTCCGGCTCAACCAGCAGCTCCAGCGCCACCGACTCGATCACCACCCCCGCCAGAGCAGTGATGCCACTGGCCTCAAGCGTGAGCGTGAACAGGGAGGGCACCGGGGGCATGATGGTGTGGCCGAGGGAAGCCGCCAGTTGGCGGCCGCTTGGATGCCCGCCGGTGGCGAGCAACAGGCGTTCGCTGTGGAGGGTGGCTGAGGCAGCGGCAGCGCCGCGGCATTGCAAGGCGAAGCCCCCCGTCGCCAGGGCTTCGACGGTCCTGAGGGCATGGCCGGTCTGCACGATCACCCCGGCGGCAGCGGCGGCTCGGCGCAGGGTGGCCGCCACGGATTCCGACCGGTTCGACCGGGGAAACATCCGCCCATCGGGCTCCTCCACCAGTTCCAGGCCGTGGTCGCTGAACCAGGCCACCGCATCACCGCTGGCGAAGCGGCTGAAGGGACCCAGCAGCGCCCGACCACCCCTGGGGTAGTGCCCGACCAGCGCGCGTGGATCCCAGCAGGCGTGGGTGACATTGCAGCGACCGCCACCACTGATCAGGATCTTCTGCAGCGGTTCGGGCTGGGACTCCAGCAGCAGCACCCGATCGACCCCTTGCTCGGCCGCGGTGATCGCCGCCATGTAGCCAGCGGCACCGCCCCCCGCCACCACCAGGGCCAACGGCTCAGACCGGGGGTGAAGGGCAGCAGGCAGCATGGAGGGATGGCAGAACGGCAGACGGCCACGGACAGCGCCCGAGCGGCATTGGGGGGCCATCGCTTCAGTGTGGCCCCGATGATGGACTACACGGATCGGCACTACCGGGTGCTGATGCGTCAGATCACGCGACGCAGCCTGCTTTACACCGAGATGGTGGTGGCTCAGGCCCTGCACTTCTGCGATCCCGAGCGACGGGAACGGCTGCTGGGATTCGATCCGATCGAACATCCGATCGCCCTCCAGCTCGGCGGTGACGACCCGGAGCGGCTGGCGGCGGCGACACGGATGGCGGTCGACCGCGGCTACGACGAAGTGAACCTGAACGTCGGCTGCCCGAGCGAAAAGGTGCGTCAGGGGCGCTTTGGAGCCTGCCTGATGGCCGAACCCGACCGGGTGGCCGACTGCGTGGCGGCGATGGTGGAGGCCAGCCCGTTTCCGGTGACCGTGAAACATCGGATCGGCATCGATGCGCGCGATTCCTACGAGGAACTGCTGAACTTCGTCGACACGGTGGCCGCGGCCGGGTGCAGCCGCTTCAGCGTCCATGCCCGCAAAGCCTGGCTGGAGGGACTGGATCCGAAACAGAACCGGACCATCCCACCTCTACGCCACGACATCGTGCAGCAGCTCAAACGGGACAGGCCATGGCTGTCGATCGAGCTGAATGGTGGTCTGATCGATCTGGAACAGTGCCGCCAGCAGCTGCAGGCCGTCGATGCCGTGATGGTCGGTCGGGCGGCCTATGACCACCCGCTGCGATGGAACACTGTGGACCGCGACCTGTTCGGTGACCGCAGCCAGGAGCCCGCAACGGCCTCCTCGGTGGTGCGGGGCCTGGTGCCCTACGCGGAGCGCTGGTGCAACGAGGGGGGACGCCTGTGGTCGATCGCCCGCCATCTCGTGCAGGTGGTGGAAGGGGTGAGCGGAGCCCGGCACTGGCGACGGGATCTGGGCCTGGCCGCCGGTGATCGGTCGGCAGGCCCTGACGTGCTTGAACAGGCCGCCCTGCAACTGGAAGCGCGAGGCCTCTGAACCAAGCCCAAGGCCAGCAGAAGCGACGCTAAGAGTCAGCAGCCCCTGCTGGCCGCAGCAGGGGCAAAGGCACCGAAGCGTCCGTTCCGAGCTCAGCCCTCGGCGCCGCCGTAATCGCCGTAATCGTTGCTGTCAGCAGGAGCAGAGCCACTGCGGCGCCGGCGCGAACGCCCATCATCACCACCCGTGGCACCGCCATAGGGCGAACCGCCACCGCCGTAGCTGCGATCCTCCCAGCCACGCGCTCCGGAGGTGCGTTCTCCGCCACCGCCATAGCCGCCGCCACGCTCACCGCCGCCGTAACCGCCACGATCGCCACCGCCGTAGCCGCCGCGTTCACCGCCGCCGTAACCACCGCGACCACCGCCGCCACCGCCATAGCCACCACCACCGCCGTAGCCACCGCCACCGCGGCGGGGGCCACCACCACCGGCACCCCGGGGCTCGGCCTTGTTGATGCGCAGCGGACGTCCCATCAGTTCGGCGCCCTGGAGGGCATCGATGGCCCTGTTTTCGGCCTCCTCGTCGGCCATTTCGACAAAGGCGAAACCGCGCTTGCGTCCGGTGTCACGCTCCAGAGGAAGGGAACAGTTCGCCACCTCACCGAAGGGGGCGAAGAGCTCTGCCACGTCTTCCTGCTCAGCGCGGAAGGGGAGATTGCCGACAAAGATGCTCACTGACCGTTGGGTGCCGAAGGGCCGAGAGATAGGGGGTCCAGGGACCGGAGTTGCCCGGGAACGAGGCGCGGAAACGGCCTCACCACCCTGACCCGATCAGCGTAGACCGGCTGAGCCATCAGAGCATCGTTGTGCCGATCTCGGCAGAAGCCAGCGCTAATGCTTCAGGCGCTCCCTGGCCCCTTGCAACTGACGCGTCACCTGGGTGAATCCTGTGCCGCCCTCACTGGTACGAGCCGCCACCACCTGACGCGGAGCAATCGCCTCGTAAAGATCGGCCTCAAAGGCAGGATGCAGGGCCTGCCAGCGTTCGAGGGGCAGATCCCGCAACAGAATGCCTTCGTTCAGACACTGTTTGACCAACCCACCGACGAGCTGATACGCCTCGCGGAACGGCACATCGCGGGCCACCAGATAATCAGCGACATCGGTGGCATTGGAGAAATCAGCAGCCACGGCCGCTTCCAGTCGCTCCGTGCGGAACTGAATGCCCTCCTCCAGCAGAATCGCCATCGCTTCGAGGCAATCCAGGCAGGTGCGCACAACATCGAAGAGCGC
>CAIXOZ010000138.1 GCA_903921295.1 uncultured cyanobacterium
CGGCCTGGTGCTGGCCGGCTGAGCGGCAGCCGGCTGCGGGAGCAGCGGCGACACCAGCATCGGGGCGGCAACGACCGCCGGCAACAGGCTGAGGGACAGACCTGTCAACACGGCGGTCAGACGTTCTCGAAGGGCCATTGAAGGAAAGGAACAAACACAGAGCGGACACCAGGACAGCCGCCGATCCCCCTGCGGTGATGGCGCGGCGTTCCCTAGCGATCCTGCCGGCCGATCGGGCATCCTGGCCCAGGGCACCAGGCGCCACGTTGCCGCTCCCAGCTCCGGCCCCCTTGGGCCGACAGGCGTCAGAGCGGCGAGACAGGAGTGAAGGGACGAGGGTCTAGAGCGAGCGCAGGAACCGCTGCAGCCGCTCCAGACCATCGTGGAGGGTGTCCGGTCCGGCGGCGCAGGAGAGGCGAATGCAGCGGTCATCGCCGAAGGCCACCCCCGGCACCACCGCCAGGCCCTGTTGATCGAGCAGGCGGTTGCAGAAGCTCATCGAATCGAGGCCGGTGGCACTGACATCCGGGAAGGCATAGAACGCCCCCTCAGGCGGCAGCAGGGTGAACTGGGGCATGGCCTGCAACCCCTCCACCAACAGCTGGCGACGCCGGGTGAATTCCTGGGCCATCTGCTGCACACAATCCCGCGAGCCACTGATCGCCGCCAGGGCCCCGAACTGGGCGAAGCTGCAGACGTTGCTGGTGCTCTGGCTCTGCAAGGCGCTGGCGGCAGCCACCACCGAGGGCGGACCGGCGAGCCAGCCGATGCGCCAGCCCGTCATCGCCCAACCCTTGGCGAAGCCGTTGACGATGAAGGTCCGATCGGCGAGGTCGGGAGCGATGGCGGCGAAGCTGTGATGCTCCTGCCCAGGCGCCAGCAGGAAC
This sequence comes from uncultured cyanobacterium, assembly GCA_903921295.1. GTDB lineage: Bacteria > Cyanobacteriota > Cyanobacteriia > PCC-6307 > Cyanobiaceae > CAIXOZ01. Next base: position 888 of record CAIXOZ010000138.1, read on the forward strand.
TCATAGATCTCATCGCAGACCACGGCCACCTGCGGATGCCGCCGCAGCACAGCGGCGATCGCCTCGAGCTCATCGCGACGCAGCACCATGCCGGTGGGATTGCCCGGGCTGTTGAGCACCAGCAGCTTGCTGGCGGGGGTGATCGCCGCCTCGAGCCTGGCGGGATCAAGGCGGAAGCCATCGGCGGCGGTGCTGGCGATCAGCTGCACGCTGGCGCCGGCCAACCTGGCGATCTCCGGATAGCTGAGCCAGTAGGGCGAGGGCAGCAGCACCGCATCGCCGGGGCCGAGCAGCACCTGAAAGAGGTTGTAGAGCGCCTGCTTGCCGCCATTGGTGACCAGCACACCGGCGGCTTCCGTGGGCACCCGATTCTCCAGGCTGAGCTTGGCGGCGATCGCCTCGCGCAGAGCCGGTTCACCGGCCACGGGGCCATAGCGGGTCTGCCCCGATTCGAGGGCAGCGCTCGCGGCCTGACGAATGAAGGCGGGCGTATCGAAATCAGGCTCGCCGGCGCTGAGGCTGCAGATGTCCTGCCCCTCGGCGCGCAGCTGCTTGGCGCGAGCAGCGATCGCCAGGGTGAGGGAAGGCTGCAGAGCCTGAGCCCGGTCAGAAAGCGTCAACGGGCCCGACATCGGCGCAGGCGCTGCAGCAGCTGGCTCCATCCTGCCCTACGCCTTATCCCGGAAACGGTTCACCGCGACCGAAGGCGTTGGTCCGTTGCAACACGCCGGCAGAACAGGTCCGCACAGGAGCGATCCTCCGGCCTCCGCACAATGGAAGGATTGCCGCGGCCCCAGGGTGCCCCCTCGTTCCCAACGCCAGCTCCGGGGCGATGCCGCTGCCATCGCAGGCGCTGCCCAGGAAGGCGCTGCCCATGGAAGCGCTGACCCTGCAGGGCCTGACACCGCAAGCCCGGCAACCGGAGCCGGCCGCACCACTTCAGGGTCGGATGCCGGCGACAGCCTCCGCATCCTCGCCCTCGCGTGCGCGGACTGCCAGGCCTGCCCGCTGGCCGAAAGCCGCCGGCAGGTGGTGGTGGGCCGGGGACATCCGCAGGCGCGGCTGCTGTTGGTCGGCGAGGCCCCCGGAGCGGAGGAGGACGCCAGCGGCCGTCCTTTCGTTGGGCGCTCCGGCCAGCTGCTCGATCGGCTCCTGGCAGAAGCGGGGCTGGATCGGGAGCGCGATCTCTACATCGCCAACATCGTGAAATGCCGGCCGCCGCAGAACCGCAGGCCGACGGCCGCGGAGATGGCGGCCTGCCGCCCCTGGCTGGACCGACAGCTCGCCCTGCTCGATCCTCCGCTGATCCTGCTGGCCGGTGCCACGGCCCTGGCGGGCCTGCTCGGCATCAGGAGCGGCATCAGCCGCCTGCGCGGCCAGTGGCAGACCTGGCAGGGGCGCCAGCTGCTGCCGCTGTTCCATCCCGCCTACCTGCTGAGGAATCCCCGCCGGGGACCGGGCCAGCCGATCGACCTCACCGTGGGCGATCTGATCGCCGCCCGTGAACGCCTGCAGGCCCTGACCAGGCCCGATGCCGGTTGACGGCCTGCGCCACCACCGTCGCCGTCGTCGGTTCAACGGCAGATGTGACAGGCTTGCACCATCTCCCCGGCCCCCCCGATGACCGGCACCCTGGCCCGCCCTGACCTGACTCCGGACCTCTCGTCCGCTGACTGGGCCAGCCACCCCCGCTACAGCACCCAGAGCCGCCGCCGCCGGACCCGCAGCGTCCGCGTCGGCGACGTGTGGATCGGCAGCGAGCACCCGGTGGTGGTGCAGTCGATGATCAATGAGGACACCCTCGACATCGAGGGGGCCACCGCCGGCATCCGCCGCCTGCATGAGGCGGGTTGCGAGATCGTGCGTGTCACCGTGCCCTCCCTGGCCCATGCCAGGGCGATGGGCGAGATCCGACGCCGCCTCGAGGCCACCTACCGCCCCGTGCCCCTGGTGGCCGATGTGCACCACAACGGCATGAAGATCGCCCTGGA
>CAIXOZ010000139.1 GCA_903921295.1 uncultured cyanobacterium
AACGCTGATGGTGCAGCTCGCCATAGGTTGCAGCCAGACCCTGAACCGCGTCGTCTCGATCGAGTCGTCCATCCCAGGGAACAACCAAGGTGGAGTCGCCAGTCCTCGGCCGGATCGCCAGGGCCAGTCGCTGCGTCAGGCCTGCCTCAAGCCGTCGGGCCGCGCTTCCGTGGGCCAGTCGCTCCTCCCCCTCAGCCAACAGGGAGCCATAGGCCTGTTGCAGGAGGGTGTCCAGGGTCCGGCTGAGGGGCAGGCCGATCGGATGCTCGAGCAACAGGCGCTCACTGGCCAGGCCAATCCCATAGGCCGAGAGCACACCCGCCAGTGGATGGATCAGGATCCGCCCCACGCCAAGCTGCTCAGCCAGGGCACAGGCATGCTGACCGCCAGCGCCGCCGTAGCAAACCAGCACCGCCTCGGCGATGTCATGGCCTCGCTGAATCGAGATCATCCGGATCGCTGCCGCCATGCGCTGCACCGCCAGCTCCAGGGCACCCGCCGCCACCGCCTCAGCAGAGCAACCAACGGTCTGGGCGAGGGCGGCAAAGCCTGCCCGCACAGGCTCCGGATCGAGGGGTTGATCGCCCCGGGGGCCGAAGAGGTGCGGGGCATTGGCTGGCTGAATCCGGCCGAGCAGCACGTTGGCGTCGGTCACCGTCAGTGGCCCCCCGAGGCCATAGGCGGCCGGGCCAGGCGAGGCACCAGCGGAGCTAGGGCCCACCACCAGGCGCAGCCCATCCCAGCGAATCAGGGAGCCCCCCCCGGCGGCCACCGTATGAATCGGCAGCATCTGGGCCTGCAGCGGCAAGCCGGCCATGGTGGCCAGACCGGAGCCATCCCAGGCCTGGGGATCGGCGCCGGCCTCCAGGTGGAAAGCATCGGTGGAGGTGCCCCCCATGTCGAAGCCAAGGATCGGACGATCCGCCAGACCCGCCCGGCGGGCGATCGCCACCGCGCCGACCAGGCCGCCAGCGGGGCCAGAGAGGATGGTGTCCTTGGCGCGCAGGGCGGCGGGGGCGATCAAGCCGCCACTCGATTGCATCACCTGCAACTCCACCGCTGCACCGAGGGCGGTCTGCACCTGCTGCAGGTAGCGATCCAAAGGCGGGGCGACATAGGCCTCGATCACCGTGGTGTGGCCCCGAGGCACGAGCTTTTGCAGCGGACTGACCCGATGGGACAGGGCGACCGCCTCGAATCCGAAGCGCTCCAGCCAGGTGCCGAGCTGCTGTTCGTGGCGGGGATGGCGATGGCCATGCATCAGTACAACCGCACAGCTGCTGAGGCCGGCGGCGCGGGCCTGGGCCAGGCGCCGCTCAAGCGCGTCATCCAGCCGCAGAGGCATCAGCTCGCTGCCGTCGGCGGCCAAGCGCCCGCCCACCTCGATCACCTGATCAAAGAAGGGCTCGGGTCGGATGATCTGCTGGGCAAAGAGATCGGGCCTCGACTGATCACCGATGCGCAGGGCATCAGCGAACCCCTCGTTGATCAACAGCAGGGTGGAACTGCCGCGGCGCTCCAGCAAAGCGTTGGTGGCCACGGTGGTGCCGAGCCGCACCTCGTCGATGCCATCAGCCGACAGGGGGTCGCTGGGCTCAAGCCCAAGCAGGTCGCGGATGGCGGCGACGGCCGGATCGCCATCGCGGCCAGGCTGCTGAGAGAGGACCTTCCGAAGCTGCAGCTCGCCAGCGGGGCTGCAAGCCACGAGATCGGTGAAGGTGCCACCGCGATCGATCCAGAAGCGCCAGCCCGCTGACCTGGCCAAAGCCGTCACCCCGGGGATCGCTCAGCGGTAGTTCTCAAACTGGAGGGGGACCTCGACATCCTGGGCGCGC
>CAIXOZ010000140.1 GCA_903921295.1 uncultured cyanobacterium
TCGATGCTGGCGTAGAGGTTCTCGCTGCGCTCCTGGGCTCGGATCACCAGTCCGTTGGCGTAGACGGTCACCTCAGCCGTCTGTTGCGGCACCCTGGGGTTGCGCGCCACCGAGAGGTGGACATCGGCCTCCTTGACCATGTCGTCGAAATGATGGATCGCCCGCGCCAGCTTGTTCTCCGTGTACTCCCGGATGGCGGGGGTGACATCGAGATTGCGGCCGTGGATCAGCAGCTTCATGGGATCGCCTCCTGGCGACCTTTGACTCACCGACGCTAGGAACTGCAGCCGATGGGGTCCAGCCTCGACGCAATCCTTTTCGTTGCTGCCAAGCCGGTGCCGTTCCTGCAGGGCTGGGAGGCCCAGCGCACCCTGCAGGCGCGGTTGCTCGCCAACCCAGGTGGCCCCGAGGCGCTGTTGCTGCTGGAGCATCCCCCCTGTTACACCCTTGGCCGCGGTGCCAGCGACGCCTTCCTGCGCTTTGATCCGGCCGATCCGCCGGCCCCCTTGTTCCGCATCGATCGCGGTGGTGAGGTCACCCATCACACCATCGGTCAGCTGGTGCTCTATCCCGTGCTCAACCTGCAGCGGCACGGAGGCGATCTGCACCGTTATCTGCGCCAGCTGGAGCAGGTGGTGCTCGATGTGCTCGATCGCCTCGGCCTGCAGGGGGAGCGTTCGCCAGGGCAGACCGGGGTCTGGCTGGCGGGGGCGAAGGTGGCGGCGATCGGGGTCGGCGCCCGGCGTTGGATCAGCCAGCACGGCCTGGCCCTGAACGTGAGCTGCGATCTGTCCGGGTTTGCCGCCGTGGTGCCCTGCGGCATTGCCGATCGTCCGGTCGGGCGGCTGCTGGATCATCGCCCTGGCCTCTCCACCGCCGTGGTCGCCCCCCTCCTGCTCGAGGCCTTCAGCGAGCGCTTCGGGGTGCGGCTGCGGCCGCCCCAGGGTGCGGAATCCCTGCAGGGGTGGTAAGTCTTGGGGCCCGTTCCGCCCCACGCTCCGTGCCGCCCATCGTGATCCAGGCCACTGCAGCGACCGCCCGTTCCGGCAGCGACGCTGGTGCCGGCTGGCAGCAGGGGCTTTCCGACCTGCTCTGGCGAGGCGATCGCCGCGATCAGCAGGCCCTCGCGCTTCGTCACGACTGGAGTGGCCTGGTTTCCCTGGAACGGCTCTGGCCGGAGCTGGCCCGGCTGCATGGCGACCGTCTGGCGGTGGAGGCCCCGCATGCCTCGCCGCCGGAGCGCTACAGCTACCGCGAGCTGGCGGATGCCATCGAGCAGGTGGCCGCCGGTTTCGCCAGCCTCGGCCTCGGTGTGGGTGAGGTGGTGGCCCTGCTGGCCGACAACAGCCCTCGCTGGCTCCTGGCCGATCAGGGGCTGATGCGTCTCGGTGCGGCCGATGCCGTCCGCGGCAGCACCGCTCCGGTGGCTGAATGCCGCTACATCCTCGAGGACTCCCAGGCCGTGGGCCTGGTGCTCGAGAACGCGGCCCAGCTGCGCAGTCTTCAGGCCGCCGGTCCGCTGCCCTCGCGGCTGCGCTGGATCGTGCTGCTGCAGGGCGAACCCGATCAGGACGCCGGCTCCAGCCCCTGCCCCTGTCTCGGCTGGGAGACCGTGCTTCGCCTCGGGGCAACGGCACCGACGCCGGACTGGCCCGCGGCGACGCCGGAGCGGCTGGCGACGATCCTGTACACCTCCGGCACCACCGGTGAACCGAAGGGGGTGCCGCTCAGCCAGGCCAACCTGCTGCAGCAGCTGCGCCATCTCGGGGTGGCCGTGGCGCCGCAACCCGGCGATCGGGTGCTGAGTGTGCTGCCGATCTGGCATGCCTACGAGCGCAGTGCCGAATACTTCCTCTTCTCCTGTGGCTGCTCGCAGACCTACACCACCCTCAAGCAGCTGCGCCCCGACCTGCAGCGGGTGCGTCCCCACTACCTGATCAGTGTGCCCAGGCTCTGGGAGGCGCTCCTGTCCGGGTTCGAGGAGGCCCTCAAGGGGATGCCGGCCTCCCGTCAGGGGCTCTTGCGCGGCGCCCTGCGGCTCAGCCGTTTTCACTGCCTGCAGCGCCGACGCTGCCTGGATCGCACCCTCAGCCCGGAGCCGCCCCTGGTGCGCACGGGGGCGGCCCTGGCCGCGGCCCTGAGCTGGCCGCTGCATGGTCTGGCCTCGAGACTGTTCTGGCCGAAGGTGCGTCAGCAGCTGATCGGCGGCCGTCTGCGCACCGCCATCAGTGGCGGTGGCGCCCTGGCGATCCATGTGGATGCCTTCTTTGAGGCGATCGGGATTGAGCTGCTGGTGGGTTACGGCCTCAGCGAGACGAGCCCGGTGCTCAGCTGCCGACGCGCCTGGAACAACCGCCGCGGCAGCGCTGGGCAGCCGCTGCCGGGCACGGCCCTGCGGATCGTCGATCAGGAGAGCGGGGCGCTGGTGCCGATCGGCGGCCGTGGCAAGGTGTTGGCCCGCGGTGCCCAGGTGATGGCGGGCTACCTCGGCAAGCCGGAGGCCACGGCCAGGGTGCTCGATGGCGACGGTTGGTTCGATACCGGCGACCTGGGCCATCTCCTTCCCGATGGCTCCCTGGTGCTCACTGGCCGAGCCAAGGACACGATCGTGCTCAGCAGTGGCGAGAACATCGAACCCGGTCCCCTGGAAGAGTCCCTGATGGCCTGTGTTCTGGTGGAGCAGGTGATGCTGGTCGGCCAGGACCGACGCGCCCTCGGAGCCCTGGTGGTGCCGGCGGCTCAAGCTCTGATGGATTTTGCCCAGGAGAGCGGCCTGCCGGTGCCGGTGCCTCCCGCTCCTGGTGAGGGCGATTGGCAGGTCGATCCGGCCCTGCTCAAGGCGCTCACCGGACGCTTCAATCGCCGCCTGGCCGCCCGGCCCGGCTCCCGACCGGATGAGCGGCTGGCCGCCGTGGCCCTGGTGGCCCCGTTCACGATCGAGAACGGGCTGCTCACCCAGACCCTGAAGCAGCGGCGGGATCGGATCAGCGACCGCGATGCGGCAGCGATCGAAGCCCTTTACGGCCGCCCTGGGCGGGAAACCCCCCCTGCAGGCCGTTGACCCTCCGCCGACCCGATGACAGGTTGGGCGCTGATTGTTCTGAGTCATGGCCGACGGCGTAGTCCTCTCGATCAAGCGATCGATCACGGTGCGGGCCGTGGTCACTCCCCGTTGGAAAGAGGATGCCGAGCGCGAGCTCAGCCAGGCTCTCGTGTCGCTGGATCAGCAGCTCGCCCAGCTGGAGCAGGAGGGTCAGCAGTTGATTGATGAGATCCGCCGTCAGAGCGCCAATCCTCTGGATCCCCGCATTCAGGACCAGGTGGCTTCGGTGCAGCAGCAGGTGGCTGTGAAGCGGGCTGAGCTCGAGGAGCAGAAACGCACCGTGATCGAGCAGCAGCGGCAGGTGCGCGAACTGGACTTCGAGCAGGTGGTGGAGCAGGGCCAGATCGAGAGCTTCACCGATGTGCGCGTCGGCGACAACCTGGTGGAGAAGCTGCAGGTGGCGGTGCTGGTGCGTGATGGTGTGATCGAGGCGATCGAGGGCGCCTGAGCGCTCCCTCTCCTCTGGCTCTGAAGCGGCGGTCGCCTCCGGGGGGCCGGCGCTTCCAGCCTGTGCCCCGGTACATTGGCGCCACCTTGAATTGAAGGCTCCGGTCGATGGCCACCCACGAAATCTTCATGCCTGCCCTCAGCTCGACGATGACCGAGGGCAAGATCGTGGAGTGGCTCAAGAAGCCGGGCGATCGGGTTGAGCGCGGCGAGTCGGTGCTGGTGGTGGAGTCGGACAAGGCCGACATGGACGTGGAGTCGTTCAACCCTGGCTTCCTGGCCACGGTGCTGATGCCGGCCGGTGGTACCGCCCCGGTGGGCGAGACGATCGGCCTGATCGTGGACACCCAGGAGGAGATCGGCACCGTTCAGGCCAGTGCCCCGGCCGCGCCTGCTGCCGCCCCTGCGCCTGCTGCCCCTGCGTCTGCTGCCCCCGCCCCTGTCGCCGCGAGCGCACCGACCCCTGTGGCGCCCCCCGCTCCTGCGGCCGCTCCCCCGGCCCCGGCGCCGGCTGCGGCTCCTGCGGTGGCGGCTGCCGCCCCTGCCGCCAATGGTCGGGTGGTCGCCTCTCCGCGTGCCCGCAAGCTCGCCAGCCAGCTGGGGGTGCAGCTCGACACCCTGCGGGGCAGCGGCCCGCACGGCCGCATCCAGGCGGAAGACGTGCTATCGGCCAGTGGCCAGCCGGTGTCCGTGCCCCGGGTGGCGGAAGGCACGGCTGCAGCCGTGTCCGGCGCCCCTGCGGCTCCGCTGAACGGTCATGGTGCCGCCCCGGCGGCCAGCGCCGGCAAGGCCTTCGGTCGCCCCGGTGAGTCGGTGAGCTTCAACACCCTTCAGGGTGCCGTCAACCGCAACATGCTGGCCAGCCTGGAGGTGCCTTGCTTCCATGTCGGCTACACGATCACCACCACCAAGCTCGATGCCTTCTACAAGCAGGTGAAGAGCAAGGGCGTGACGATGACGGCGCTCCTGGCCAAGGCCGTGGCCGTCACCCTGGCCCGCCATCCCCAGGTGAATGCGGCCACCAGTGCCGATGGTGGTGCCATGGTGTTTCCGGCGTCGGTGAATGTGGCCGTGGCGGTGGCGATGGAGGACGGGGGCCTGATCACGCCCGTGCTCGCGGATGCCGACAAGACCGACATCTATTCCCTCGCCCGCACCTGGGCCGATCTGGTGGCCCGGGCCCGCAGCAAGCAGCTGAAGCCTGAGGAGTACAGCACCGGCACCTTCACCCTCTCGAACCTCGGCATGTTCGGGGTCGACCGCTTTGATGCGATTCTTCCTCCCGGCACCGGCGCCATCCTGGCGGTGGCGGCCTCGCGGCCGGCCGTGGTGGCGGGCAAGGACGGCTCGATCCGGGTGGCGAACCAGATGCAGGTCAATCTCACCTGTGATCACCGCACGATCTACGGCGCTGATGCTGCGGCTTTCCTCAAGGATCTGGCCCTGCTGATCGAAACCAACCCCGAAAGTCTGACCCTCTGAGCGCTGGGCCGCTGCCGTCAGAGACTGGAAACCACCGCCAGAGCACGTTGAAGCCATTGGCGGTGTTCCTGTTCCGGGCCTTCTGGTCTCCTGTGGTGGAGCCCGGTTCCGGCGAGGAGCGTCGGGTGTGTGGACCGATGGCGTGCTTCATGGCCCAGGCCGGCAGGCTTGGTGCTTCCGGGACCTGATCGCAGTCGCCTGGAGAGTCCGAGGGCAGCCCGTGCGGTGCCTCGGGGGGGCAGCGGGGCTCGCCGTGCAGGGAGGTGGAGCAGGTCTGCGCATGCTCCGGTTTCGCTGGAGCCGCTTGGAGGAAGGGCACGACCCAGCCATGGCCGCTGCTGTGCAGGCCTGGTGGATAGCGGGCGCTCAGCTGGGCTGGACGCCGCTCCGTGGCCAGGGTCGGTGATGGCATCCGGCGGTCTCAGTCCCACGTTTCTGAGAAGCTCTTCCTGCGAAGAAGCAGTGGCAATGCCCGTGCACCGCCGCTCTGAGCTGCGGTGCGTTGCTCTTTCGCATGAAAGACAGGGTGTATCCGCTCCCGGGGATGAAGGCTGGGGTCTGAGAGACGGCGCTCGGCGCCGCTGCCCCGTTGCCCGCCATCCCTGAGCAGTTCAGCGATCGCTATGCCGTCCCGGCGGTGCTGGAGCCGATCCAGCTGTTGGACGTGCTCGAGCTCAGTGGAACCACCACGGCGGCGGCCCAGGTGCTGGGGCAGTCCCAGTCCACGGTCAGCCGGCGCAGCCAGGCCATTCGCCACGATCTGAAGTTGCAGCCCGGACCGGCAGGGCCCTTGCATGGGCTTCGCTTCCACGACACCGGCTGTCTGAGGCTGCTCAGGCGCGCCAGTCAGTGGCATCGACTGGAAGCGGGGGCCGTCCGGATCGGCGGCAGCCCCTGGCAACCGCCTCCAGCCCTTCGCGGACACGGGCTCGCCTTGCCGCTGCGTTTTCGTCACCCCCGGGCCTGGTGCCAGCTGTTGGAAGCGCACTGTCTGGATGCGGCCGTCCTGAGCGGCCTGGAGCTTCGGGAGAGTCTTCCGGCCCCGGCCACCACCGCCACCGTGGTCCGCTGGGGGGCCTGCCTGTTGCAGCCCCTGGCGGTGTCGGCGATCGGCGTGTTGATGCCACCAGGTGAATGGGGGCTGCCTCCGCACGGGAGTGAGGTGGTGGTGCCGGCGCGGCCGTTGGCCCCCGGGCTTGCCGCCTGGGCCGCTCAGCACTCCTGGCGCTGCCGCCACGCCAGTCCCTCCTGCCAGGAGCCCGAAGCCTGGGCGGCCTTTCTCGCGCTACAGCCGCTGCCGTTGCTGTGCAGCCGTCCGTGGGCGTTGGCCCTCGCTCCGGTGTTGCCGGACTGGCCGTGGAGGCCATTGCCTGAGGGGGGTGGTGATCAGCTCTGGTTGCTGCAGCTGGAGGAGGTTCTGCAGGAGCATCGACGCTTGCAGGCGTTGGCTGCGGAGGTCCGATCGGCCCTCGTGGCGATGCACCCCGGCGATGGAGGCCCCAGCGCCTGAGCACAGGCAACTGGCCGTCCCCGTGGCGCCGGCGCTCCGCCTTGCCAGCGGCCATGGCGCAAGCCGACCGGCTCCGCTGGCCGCTGGCCGGTCTGAAACGTTCCATGGCCGCGATCCGATCCGGTACTGCACGATCCCTGTCGGCGGAAGCTCTGAAGGGATTGGATGGTGTTCCCTGGGGTGAATGTTGAAGTTCTCTGGCTAGCTTGGACAGGGTTCAACGAGCACGGCCATGGCACGGAAGGCGCTGTTGTGTGGGATCAACGAGTACAAGGATCAGCCGTTGAATGGTTGTGTCAATGATGCGCTCAACCTGCAGAAGCTGTTCCATGAGCACTTTGGTTTTGACCGGGATCAGATCCGCTTACTGCTTGATCGGGATTGCATCCGGAGCATGTTGTATCAGGGCTGGCATTGGTTGACGGACGGAGCGAGAGCTGGCGATGTGCTCGTGTTTCATTTTTCTGGGCATGGGACCTACATTCCCGATCAGGATGGGGATGAGTCGGATCTTCGTGATGAAATCACCTGCCTGCAGAATTTTGATTTTTATGATCCCGATAGCTATCTTTCGGATGATGAGTGGTTTGCCCTCACCCAGGCGGTGCCGGAGGGCGTGCATCTGCTGATCCTCAAGGACACCTGCCATTCCGGTGGCAGTTCCAGGTTCATCGGGGTGCGCCAGGCCGATGGCCGCGACAGGATCATCCTCGCCAATACCCATCAACTCAGTGCTTTTGGGGCCGCTGATGTCATCCCAGAGACGGCGGTGAGCAATTCCCGTTTCATCGTTCCGCCCCAGTTGCCGGCTGAAGCCTGGCAGCGCAGTGGCACAACGATCCGCCAGGAACGTCGCTCGCTGCTGATGCACACCAGCCTGATGGCCTGTAGTGAGGCCCAGACCGCCGCGGATGATGTCATCGACGGCACCAGCCAGGGGGCCTTCACCCACAGCGTCTGCAAGGTTCTGACGCAGGGATCGGCGGCCAGCAGCGATCAGCTGATCGCTCAGGTGTCCACGTTGATGAGCGGTCGTTACTCCCAGATCCCCCAGCACGAGGGGCCGCCGTTTGATCTTTCCCTGCTCTACGCCAGCGACGCCCCTCGGCCTGTGAGCGTGATGGTGCCGGCGGAGCCCGTTGTCATCCGGCCGGTCGGGGACGAATCGCCACCGCCCCGTCAGGCCCACCAGGGCAGCGCCGGGTTGATGGCGATCGCGGAGCTCACCCCCCAGCAGATGGTCTACGAGGCGCACCTGCGCTTCCTCGAGACCATGCGCGCGCTCAACAACCCCGGCTGAGCCTGGCCGGGTCGGCGCCATGCGGCGGCCTGACCCTTAGCTTTCAGGCTGGTTGTCTGCTGCCGCCCCGGTGTGAGTGCGTCTGATTCCGCTGATCTGAGGCTGTCCAGTTACACCTTCGACCTGCCGGAGGCGGCGATTGCCCAGCGGCCGGTGGAGCCGCGTCATGCGGCCCGGATGCTCGAGGTGCTGCCAGGTTCGGGCTGCCGGCACCGGCAGGTGTGGGACCTGGCGGCATGCCTGCGACCGGGGGACCTGCTGGTGGTGAACGATACGCGCGTGCTGCAGGCCAGGCTTGAGGCGCGCCGGCGCAGTGGCGGTCGGGTGGAGCTGCTGGTGCTTGAGCCCCGGAGCGATGACGGTCGCTGGCTCTGCCTGGCCAAGCCCGCCAAGCGGCTGCAGCCGGGCGAGTGGCTGGACCTCCAGGCTGCCGGGCAACCGCCGCTGGCGGTGCAGGTGCTGGGAGTCGATGCGGCCACAGGCGGGCGGATCCTCCAGTTTCCTCAGGGCTGCGCCACCCCAGAGGCGATCGAGCCGTTGCTTGGCCGCTACGGCGCCATCCCCCTGCCGCCTTACATCCAGGAGCATCAGGCGAGCGATCAGGAGCGGTACCAGACCCGCTACGCCGCCAGGCCCGGGGCCGTGGCGGCGCCGACCGCCGGCCTGCATCTCAGCGATGCCCTGCTAGCCGAACTGGAACGGTTCGGAGTGGAGCGGGCCCAGGTGACCCTGCATGTGGGCCTGGGCACCTTCCGCCCTCTTGAGCAGGAGGACCTGACGGCGGTGCAGCTCCACAGCGAGTGGGTGGAGGTGAGTGAAGCGCTGGTGCAGGCGGTTCATGCCTGCCGGCAACGGGGCGGCCGGGTGATTGCGGTCGGCACCACGGCGGTGCGCAGCCTCGAAGGGGTGGCGGCGCTCCACGGTGGGGTGCTGCGGCCCTACCGCGGTCCCGTCAATCTGGTGATTCAGCCTGGCTACCGCCTGGCCGTGGTGCAGGGACTGCTCACCAACTTCCATCTGCCGAAATCATCGCTGCTGCTGCTCGTCAGCGCCCTGATCGGTCGCCAGCGTCTGCTGGATCTCTACGCCGAGGCCATCGCGATGGGCTACCGCTTCTTCTCGTATGGCGATGCGATGTGGATGGCGCCGGAGGTGGTGCTGGGCTCCGCCAGACCTCTGGCCGCCTCGGCGGCGGAGGGCGCTGCGGCCAGCACCACCGCCCCGCTGTAGCCCTGGGGTAAGGCGGGGCGGAAGAGCTGAAACCCGTCGCCCCCGCCCGCCTCTGCAGAGCCGGTGCTCGCCAGGGCTGCGGCGCCGGCGGCCAGGCCCCGCCCATCGGCCTTGAGCGTGGCCTCCAGGGTGCACCAGGCGTGAGTGAAGGCTTCCAGTTGTCGGCATTCCGGCGTCGCCTCCAGATTCGCCACCGTGGTGGCGGAGAGATAACGGCGGGCAACCGCCCGCCAGCGCAGTCCCGTGCGATGGCGTTCCAGGTCGACCCCGACCGGACGCTGCCGGTGCACCGCCAGCAGCAGCAGGGCACCGGAATGGGAGAGGTTGAACTGCAGGGGCGGCCAGGGGCCTGGCGCCAGCTGCGGTTTGCCCCAGGGGCCTCGCCTGATCGGCAGGGTTTCCGGGCTCTGTTTGAGCAGGACGCCGATCAGCAGCCGCACCAGGGCGAGGCCACCGGCATGGCTGCTGTAGGCCGCCGGCTGGCGGCGTTGCTCCAGGCTCCGGCGTTCGTCGGCGCTGAGCAGACGCTGCAGGCGCTCGAGCAGGGCTTCCGGCAGCTGATCGGCGTTGTCGAGCAACAGCAGCAGCGGATCTTCCCCGAGGTTCAGGGGGGCGTTCAGATCGAGCAGGCCATCACCACCGGCGGCGCCATCGACCACAAAGCCCCCGGGCCTGCCATGAAGGCGCAGCATCGGGAGCTCGGGGGGCCGCCCCGCAGGGGACGGCAGCACAGGCGAGGTGGCAGCCGTGGCGCGATCAGGCCGAAGCCAGATTGGCGGCCACGAAGTCCCAGTTCACCAGCTTCTCGAGGTAGGTGGTGATGTAATCGGGGCGACGGTTCTGGTAGTCGAGGTAGTAAGCGTGCTCCCAGACATCCATGGTCAGCAGGGCCTTCTGGCCGTGGGCCAGGGGCAGATCGGCGTTGCCGGTCTTGGTGATCTTCAGGGTGCCGCCATCGAGCACCAACCAGGCCCAGCCGCTGCCGAACTGGGTGGCGCCAGCCGCCTTGAACTGTTCAACGAAGGCGTCGAAGCTGCCGAAGTCGGCGTTGATCTTGTCGGCCA
>CAIXOZ010000141.1 GCA_903921295.1 uncultured cyanobacterium
ACCGCATAGACGGCGGTGAAGCCGGAGGCGATCAGGCTGACCAGGGTCGCCGTAGGAAAGACGGTCCAGCTGCCCTCAAATACAAGGAGTTCGGCCGGGAAGCCAGCCAGACCGGGGATGCCGGCGGCAGCCATCAGGGCCAGCAGCAGCATCCCGAGCGTGAAGGGCAACCCGCGCAGTGGATTGAGCAGACCTGAGAGTTCGGGGATGGCGGTGGTGCCTGTCTTGCGTTCGATCAGGCCGACACAGGCGAACAGCAGGGCCACGATCATCCCGTGGGCCAGGATCTGCGCCACCGCTCCCTGCAGGCTCATCGGTGTGGCGGCCGCCACCGCCAGTACCAGCAGACCCATGTGGCCAAGGGAGCTGAAGGCCATCAGCCGGCGGATGTCGCTCTGGGCGATCGCGTTCAGGGCTCCGTAGACCGCGCTCAGGGCACCTGCGGCGGCGATCCAGGGAGACCAGGCGGCCCAGATGTCGGGAAGGAATCCCACGCCGAAGCGCAACAGCCCGTAAGCGCCCAGTTTGGAGACCACCCCACCCAGCACCATCACCACCGGGGTCGGGGCCTGGCTGTAGGTGAGGGGTTGCCACCCGTGCAGGGGCACGATCGGCAATTTCAGTCCAAAGCCGATCAGGAGCAGGGCAAGGATCCAGGCCTGGGCGTTGGCGCTCAGATCGGCATCGGCCAGGGCTTCGTAGCTGAAGTCCAGGCCGTTGGTGTTGAACCAGCCGAAGGCGAGCACAGCCGCCAGCAGGCTGAGGCCGGAGACGGCGCTGAACAACAGGAAGCGAATGGCCGCTCCGGCCCGGCGCTCCCCTCCCCAGATCGCCACCAGGAGGGTGGTGGGGATCAGCACCAGCTCGAACGCCAGCACAAACAGGAGTGCATTCCTGGCCAGAAAGGCGCCGCATACCCCGAGGTTGGTGGCCAGCAGCAGGGGGAAGAAGAGCCGGGGACGGCTCTGGTCGGCCGGAGCCGACAGGATCGCCATCCCGGTGAGGAGGGCGCACAGGATCACCAGCGGCTGTGAAAGCCCATCGAGGCCGAGATCGAGCTCCAGGCCAAGCTTCGGTACCCAGGGGAGGTGCAGATCCGCAGGCTGGAGGCGCCAGCAGATGAGGGCGATCAGGAACTGACAGCCAGCCACAAGCGCGGCCAGAGGACGCACCCGTTGGCTCTGGCTTTCGGGCAGGAGCGGCAGCAGCAGACCGCCCGCCAGAGGGACGAGCAGCAACAGCAGAAGCGTGGACGACTCCATCACGGCAGGGAAGAAAGGACGTCGGTGGTGAGTGCCGTGGTGGCGGAGGCGGCCGGCCTGGCCAGCAACCAGGCGGCCATCAGCAGAACCCCGAGCACGAGGGTGAGGGCGTAGGCCTGGGAGCGACCGGAGGTGGTGAGGCTGAGTCGCCGTGCTCCCTGCAGGGTGGCGGCGCCGGTGGCGCCACTGAGTCCATCCACCAGCGTGCGGTCGCACCAGGCGCTGGCCTGGGCCAGGGCCACCACCAGAGCGACCACGGTGCGGTGGTAGAAGCGTTCGGTCTGCATGTCCTCCGCCAGCCAGTCCTGGAGGCCGCCGAGGGTCGAGGGCAGGTGGGCCAGTGGATGGGGGCGCAGATAGAAGAGGGCGGAGAGGCCGCCTCCCACCAGGGTGGAGAGCAGCAGCGGCCAGGCCATCGGTCCCCAGCCGGGGATTGGATCGAGGGCGAAGACGCCGTTGCGCACCAGCAGCTGGGGCAGGTGCAGCACCAGACCCGCCAGAGCCAGGGTGGGCAGCACCAGCAGCCACAGCCCTTCCGGTGAGCGCATGGTGAAGGCGGTGCGCTGGCCGGCCCAGATCTGGCCGAAGATCCGGATCAATCCGGCGCTGACCAGGGCATTGGTCAGCAGCACCACGCCCATGAGCAGGGTCGGATGGTCGCTGGCCGAGACCAGGGTCAGAAGTTCGCGCAGGGCGGCGAAGCCTCCGAACGGTGGCAGAGCCATCAGGCCGGCAGCGCCGGTGAGGAAGGCGAGACCCATCAGTGGCCGCCTGCTCCAGAGGCCGCCCAGCTGGGTCAGGTCCTGGGTGACGTTGGAGAGCACGATCGCACCGATCGCCATCAGCATCAGGGCCATGGGCAGCGGATACACGAGCATCAGGTGGTCGGCGACGCTGATGCCACCCAGGCCAACGGCCACGAACAGCTGCCCGAGCCAGCTGCTGACAAGAAAGGAGAGCGCTCGCTTGACATCCACCTGGGCCAGGGCGATCAGGGAGCCCACCACGGCGGTGGTGGCACCGACGACCACCAAGACGGACTGCACCAGGGGGCTCAGCTCAATCAGAGGCTCCAGGCGCAGCAGCACCCAGGCACCGCCGACCACCACCACGGAGTTGCGCAGGACCGTGGAGGGTAGCGGGCTCTCCATCGCCTCATCCAACCAGAGGTGGAGAGGGATCTGGGCGCACTTGCCCATCGGGCCGGCGATCAGGGCCAGCAGGATCAGTTGGAAGGTGGGTGGCAGGGCCTGACCGTTGTTGCTCAGATTGGCCGCCCAGGCCTGCAGACCGTGGAAGTTCCAGGTGCCGGTGAGGGGCAGCAGGGCCACCAGGCCCGCCAGCAGGATCAGGTCGCCGATCCGCTTCGTGAGGAAGGCATCGCGGGCTCCCTTCACCACCAGCGGTTGGTTGTACCAGGTGCCCACGATCAGGTAGGTCCCGAGAGTCAGGAGCTCGAGGATCACGTAGCTGAAGAAGAGCGAATCGGTGAGTACCAGGCCGCAGAGTCCTGATTCAAAGAAGCTCAGGCTGCCGAAGAATCGCGGCCAGCCCCAATCCATCTCGAGGTAGGCAATCGCATAGATCTGGACCAGCACATGCAGGCCGGTGATCACCACCATGGCGATCAGGGCGGGTTCGGTGATCAGACCATCGAAACCGACCCGCAGCCCTGCGGTCTGAAGCCAGCTCCAGCCGAAGGTGATGGGGCGGTAGATCGCCTGCGATCCCGCCCTTGAATTGGTGTGCAGGGTCACCAGGGCCAGAACGCTGTGGCTGAAGGCCAGGCTGACCATGAGCAGGTTCATGTAGCCGCAGGGCCTGGGGCCGGTACGGCTGATCAGCCCCGGGGACCAGAGCAACGACAGCACGGAGGCCAGCAGCGGATAGAGCGGGACCAGCCAGGCCGTCTCCAGCAGAAGAACGGTCATCGAAGGGTTCAGGGAGCGCAACGGATGTCGCAGGACCCCGACCGTGTTGCAGTGCCTGCAGATCGGTGCGGGAAACCCTGGGGCGCGAACCCTAAGGAGCTTCAGAGCGGGTTGGGTCGGCCCAGGGCTTTGCTTGACCTATCGCCACCAAAAGCGCTGCTGATTGATCGGCTTGGGGTGATGAAACCAGGAGACTGCCCCGGCTGATTTGGGAAGCCCGAGCCGGCAATCCTGCCCGCCTCCTGTCCGCTGACGCTGCGGCATGATCCAGCGATCAGAAGCGTCGGCGTCCGTCGTGGAAGGAGCTGCTGCTGCGCTCTTCACGGTCGTGATCGGCGGTGTTGCTGCGGCTCAGCACCCAGACGTTGCGATTGAGGCGCCGGGCCTTGAGTCCGCCCCGTTCAGTGACCGCCGCTCCGGGCCTGGCGCCGAGCAGGTGGGTGACTTCGGCGGTGCTGAGAGGAGCGCCGGTGCGGATGGCCAGGTCGATCGATTCCAGACGCTGACGCAGGGCCTGGGCGTCGGCCTGGGCACCATCCTCATCCTCGCGCCACGACCAGTTGGCTTCCTGGTGTCCAGCCAGACGATGCATCAGCCCGAGACCCATCAGAGCCAGGGCCTGCTGCTGCGGCTGCCCCCCTTCCACCACCGCTTCCGTCAGCCAGCCGGGAAGATCGGAGGAGGGTTCAGCCATGGTGGAGGCCAGCATTCTGGGCGGACCTTATCGCGTTCATCCAGACCGGCAAGGGCTGGAAGGGAAAGGGCGGGCGTCTGGCTTTACAATCCTGGCGCTTCCCGCGGTTTGAGGGGTAAGCCCACCTCACCCCTCTGGAGAGAACGATCGCGATGGAGCGAAGCCTTTCACCTCCGGCGACCGGTTCGAGGGGATTCCAGCGTCGCAGTGGTCCGGTCCCGGTCACAGGCACCGAGCTGGGGCTGGACAGCTCAGGACCCAGCTGTGTGATCACCACCGACAGCGAGGGGCTGCGCACCTCCAGTCAGGTGCAGTCGATCGAGCTGCGTACCTACGTTTTTCTCGACTCGCTTCAGCCCCAGCTGGCGGCCTACATGGGCACCGTCTCCCAGGGCTTCCTTCCGATTCCTGGAGACGCCTGCCTCTGGCTGGAGGTCTCTCCAGGCATGGCGGTGCATCGGGTCACCGACATCGCGCTCAAGGCCAGCACGGTGCGTCTGGGTCAGATGATCGTGGAACGGGCCTTCGGCTCGTTGGCGCTCTATCACCGCGACCAGAGCAATGTGCTCCACTCCGGCGATGTCGTGCTGGAGGCGATCGGCAGCCGCGTCGAGCAGCGCAGCCGCTGTGAGGTCAGCTGGACCGAGATCATCCGCGCGATCACCCCCGACCATGCGGTGCTGATCAACCGTCAGAACCGGCGTGGCTCGATGATCCAGGCCGGAATGAGCATGTTCATCCTTGAGACCGAGCCGGCGGGTTATGTGTTGATTGCGGCCAATGAAGCTGAGAAGGCTTCGAACATCACCGTGGTCGATGTCAAGGCTGTGGGTGCCTTCGGCCGTCTCACCCTCGCGGGACGCGAGGGGGATGTGGAAGAGGCGGCAGCGGCGGCCATGCGTGCCGTGGAGGCGATCAACCGTCGCGCCAGAGCCTGATCACCCTTCAGACCGCTGGGTCGACGGCGTGGGACTGCTGCCGTCAGTTCAGTTGGAGAGCCTGACGCAGTTGCGGTGCCATCGCCCTTGCTGCCTTGCCGCGGCTTCCAAGCCGAAGGCGCTGGTTCGGGTTCAGGCGCGCATAGCTGTTGCCGGCTTCTCGCACCCAGAAGATCGGGTCGTAGCCGCTTCCCTCGCCTGACGGTGTGAGCAGGATCTCGCCCCGACAGATGCCCTGGGATTCCGCCTGGATCGTGCCGCTTGGATCCGCCAGGGCCATGGCGCTGTTGAAGCTGGCGGAGCGGTAGGGGTGCGGTCCCAGCTCCCGGAGCAGCCGGGCGATGCGTTCGGGATCGCTGGCGGCATAACGGGCGGAATACAGGCCCGGTTGACCTCCCAGGGCATCGACTTCGAGGCCTGAGTCATCGCCGAGGGCCCAATGACCGGTGAGCCTGGCCACGGTGGAAGCCTTCAGGCGTGCATTCTCCAGATAGGTGCTGCCCGTCTCCTCGATTTCAAGGCCCTCGGGCTGACGCTTCACGGAAAGACCGACATCCGCGAGCATCTGCCCGATTTCGGCCACCTTGGCAGGGTTGCCGCTGGCGATGATCAGAACGGCTGGAGCCACGGATCCCTGACAATCAGGGGCCATTGTCGCCGGTCGCCGGAGACGGCACAGCGATTGACCCGATCCGGGTGGTGGGCGTTGATGGGGGGCGTCTGGCGATTCCCGGCGTTGGCGTTGGGTGAGGCAGGTTGGGTTGAACATTCCACCCCTGGCAAAGCCGAGGGTTCCTGCCTCGGCAAAACGTTAAGAAGTTCCTTGAAGGCTGGCTCGTTCTGTCGGCATCTGCGCACCGCAGGCGGTCGCCGTTGCCACCGTCTGCCCGTGATCAGCCGGTCTGATGCCAGGGGTGGATCGATCCAGATCGTCTGGACACCTTGCTTTGTACGACGCTCCATGGAGACGGCACCATGGGCACCTAAGCTCCGGCCAATCCTGAACTGCCGGCCCATGGATACCAGCCTGGTCCTGCAGAACCTCCTGACCCCACCGGTTCTGTTCTTCTTCCTTGGGGTCCTGGCCGTGTTGGTGCGCTCGGATCTGGAGATCCCTACGCCGCTGCCGAAGCTCTTTTCGCTGTATCTGCTGCTGGCGATCGGTTTCAAGGGAGGCCTAGAGCTGCAGCACAGCGGTGTCGGCGGTCAGGTTCTGCCCACGATCGGCGCCGCCGTGGCGATGTCGCTGATCGTGCCGATCTACAGCTTTCTGGTGTTGCGGCTGAAGCTTGATGGCTTCAATGCCGCCGCCATTGCCGCCACCTACGGCTCGATCAGCGCCGTCACGTTCATCACGGCAGAAACGTTCCTCGAGAGCCAGAAGCTCCCTTACGACGGCTTCATGGTGGCTGCCCTGGCGTTGATGGAATCCCCGGCGATTGTTGTCGGCCTGTTGCTGGTGCAGCTCGCCGTCCCCAAGCCCGGCCAGCAGAGACCCGGCCCCCAGGGAATGCGCTGGGGAACGGTGCTGCACGAGGCCATGCTCAACAGTTCGGTGTTTCTGTTGGTGGGCAGCCTCGTGATCGGCTTTCTGGTGGCTGCCAACAGTCCCCACAGCGTGGAGAAGATGCTGCCGTTCACGGACAAGCTGTTCTACGGAGCCCTGAGCTTTTTCCTGCTCGACATGGGTATCGTCGCGGCCCAGCGCATCGGCGATCTTCGCCGGGCCGGCGCCTTCCTGATCGGCTTTTCGGTGCTGATGCCGCTGTTCAATGCCTTGGTGGGAGCCCTGATCGCCCGGGTGTTGCACCTCGCTCCAGGCAATGCCCTGTTGTTCGTGGTGCTCTGCGCCAGCGCTTCCTACATCGCCGTTCCGGCGGCCATGCGCATGACGGTGCCCCAGGCCAATCCCAGCCTCTACATCTCAACGGCCCTGGGTCTCACCTTCCCCTTCAACATCATCGTGGGCATCCCGCTGTACATGCAGCTGGTGAACCGCCTGCTTCCCCCCATTGCCTGAGGAGCGATGAAACGTGTCGATCTGATCCTGAGCGAGCGGGAGCTCGATGCCGTCATCCAGGCCATTGAGGCGGCCCAGGCTCCTGGCTATTCGGTGATGAAGCATGTCACCGGCAAGGGGCCCCATGGAGCGGTGTCTGAAGCGATGGATTTCAGTGGGCTCGGCGCCAACGCCCATGTGATCGTGTTCTGCGAAGCGGAGATCCTGCCAAAACTGCGCGAAGGCATTCAGCCCCTGCTCGATTATTACGGCGGTGTCGCCTACGTCTCCGAGGCGGAGCCGCTCTGAAGCCCTTGTGTGGTTGCTGTGGTGCCGTCCGCCGCAGAGCCGGTGCCCTCCGATCACCTCGCCCGCACAGCAGGCACCTCCAGACAGGCTGCCTGCGTCCTCTGAGGTTTCGGGTCTGATCCTGCTGAGCGGGTCCTGCAGCGCGGGGCCTGCGGCGCTGGGCTGGCTTCTGCGGCGTGATCGGCGGCCTGCAACCGCCCTCTTGCTGCAGCGCCCACGGCTGAGGCTGAGGTGGTTGCTTCTCGTTGGGCGCTCCAGGTCGCCAGGCCGCTTCCAGGGTGGTGCTCGGCCACGGCCGATGCGGGTGACGCTCCCAAGTCGGTTCTGTCGCTGCCGGTGGCTGCTCATGGCAGGGTCGTCCGTTTTTGATTCGCCTGCGGCTGGGGCGTCCGGCGTGCGATGCCCTGGCTCGGAGGCGGTTGACGTCACGATCGCTGCCGATCCGGGGTACGGATCCCTTGCGGTCGGTGGGAACGATCGTTGCCGCGACGGTTGTCGGCCGTTGGCGGTGCTCGGGTGAATGCTCGCTCAATGTGCTATCGAGCAAAAACTGATGCTTAGTCCGGAACCGGCGCCTTGATCCGGACATGGCCATCCCCTGCGCCGCTGACCACACTCGCTGGGATGGCCCTGTGGAGGCCCTGTTCTCCAGGGAGCTGCAGCGATGGTGGCCCCCCTGGAGCCGCTCAAGCCCCAGAGCAGCGGCGGATCCGCTCGTGGTTCGGCACCGCGGACGAAGGGAGGCCACGGCTCGTTCTGTTCGCATCGCTACGGAGAGCCACAGCCCGGCACGACCGCCGATCAATCTCCGTCAACGTTTTGTTGCGCAATGATCAGCCGGGCTTATCTTCGCCGAACGGAACGGTGATGGCTTCCGGGGCGCCAAAGGCTTGACGGGAGGAAGCCCCTCCGACCATGGTTGCAGGCGAACATTCCACCCCCTCCTCCAGGAGAAGGCAATGGCTAACGAAACCATGGGTATCGCCCTCGGCATGATCGAGACCCGGGGCCTGGTCCCGGCCATCGAAGCTGCAGACGCCATGACCAAGGCCGCCGAAGTGCGCCTGATCGGTCGTGAGTTCGTTGGCGGCGGTTACGTGACCGTGCTCGTGCGCGGCGAAACCGGTGCTGTCAACGCCGCCGTCCGTGCCGGTGCTGATGCCTGTGAGCGCGTGGGCGACGGCCTCGTGGCTGCCCACATCATTGCCCGCCCCCACAAAGAAGTGGAGCCCGCTCTGAATGGCACCGCCGGTTTCATCGGTTCCAAGGACTGAGTCGTTCGTCGCCTGACGCGCTGACGTTTCTTTCCCCAACCGACCTCAACCGAGAGTTTCCATGAGCAAGAAGTACGACGCAGGGGTCAAGGAGTACCGCGACACGTATTGGACTCCTGAATACGTTCCCCTCGATTCCGACCTGCTGGCCTGTTTCAAGTGCACCGGCCAGGAAGGTGTGCCCCGCGAAGAAGTGGCCGCCGCTGTGGCCGCTGAATCCTCCACCGGCACCTGGTCCACCGTGTGGTCCGAGCTCCTCACCGACCTCGACTTCTACA
>CAIXOZ010000142.1 GCA_903921295.1 uncultured cyanobacterium
CGGCCATCGGTGAGCAGGTCCAGCGCGGCGGGCCCACCCCAGCCACGGAACACCAGGGTGCGAACGCGCGGGGAGCCATCCGGAGCCACCGTGGCCAGCTGCAGCCAGCGACTCATCGGTGAGCGTCCCTCCCGCTCACGGGCCCCCCGCAGCAGCGGCCGCCAGGGCGGCAGAGGATTCGGGTCGTTCATCGGCCTGCTGCGGTGGTCATCGGTGCCAACCAGAGACGTGGCCCTGGCATGGGCCTGGATTCAACGCCATCCCCAGGCCTGCCCAGCCACGGCGGGCCGGGCCATCCCCCCAGACTCAGGGCTCTTCCGGTGGAACACGACCGTGGCGGTGCAGGTGCTGAGCGAATCGCAGCGGCGCAAATGGGATGCCAGCGACGACGCACTTTTTTACGCCGAGCCGCGTTTCGTGCATCACCTCGATGCAGCGTTCCGGCAGCGACTCACCGCCCTCTACAGCGAACGGATCCCGGCAGGGTCGGTGGTGCTCGATCTGATGTCGAGCTGGGTCTCGCACCTGCCGGAGACGACCACCTACGCCAGCGTCCTCGGTCACGGCCTCAATGAGAAAGAACTGGCCGCCAATCCCCGGCTCGATCAGCACTGGACCCAGAACCTGAACCGTGACCAGACGCTGCCACTGGACAACGGCAGCGTGGACGCCACCTTGATCGTCGCCGGCTGGCAGTACCTGCAGCAACCGGAAGCGGTGGCTGCTGAGCTGCTGCGGATCACCCGGCCGGGGGGGCAGCTGATCGTGGCCTTCTCGAACCGGATGTTCTTCACCAAGGCACCGCAGGTCTGGACCGATGGCAGCGACCGCGATCACCTGCTGTACGTGGCCGAGGTGCTGATCGCTCAGGGATGGCCGCGTCCCGAGCTGATCAGCGAACAGACGCGGGCCAGCGGTCTGGCAGGCCTGATCGGTGCCAAGGGCGATCCGTTCTTCGCCGTGATCGCCACCAGAACCGCTCAACCCTGAAGCGCCGCACCGATCGCAGCCGCCGCACGCAGCCCCGAGAGGTAGGCCCCGTGAACCGTGCCGAAGGCGTCTGCGCTGGTGGCTTCACCGGCAAAGAACAGGCGGCCGCCGATCGGCCGCGCCAGCTGGTCGCGCATGGCCGGGCTGCTGCCGAGCGCCGGATAGGAATAGGCCCCAAAGGCAAAGGGATCCTGGCGCCAACGGGTGATCTGAACGCCGGTCGGTTCGGGGATGGCAGCACCATGAAGCTGGCGCAGGCTGGCCATGGCCGCGGCCACCTGCTGGCGATCGCTCCAGCCCTCGAGCGCATCCGCCACCGGGCCGGCCTGAAAACCGATCAGCACAGGCTGTCTGAGAGGCCGCAGCAGGCTGAACCATTCCTGCCAGGCGCCATCGGCGGCCCCGATCCGGCCGAACCAATCGACATCGGCAGGCCAGAACGGTCGATCAAAACGAAGACAGCACTTGTTGACGTTGCCCATCCCCAGCCGCTGGATCGCGGTCTGGTGCTCGGCCGGCAGCGGAGGTGAGAAGGTGATCCGACCGGCCTTCAGCACACCGAGGGGGACGGTCACCAACACGCCATCGGCCGCATGGGTGCGGGTGTCAGCCGACCCCGA
Source organism: uncultured cyanobacterium (assembly GCA_903921295.1). GTDB lineage: Bacteria > Cyanobacteriota > Cyanobacteriia > PCC-6307 > Cyanobiaceae > CAIXOZ01. The sequence goes on from CAIXOZ010000142.1 coordinate 1,611, forward strand.
GGCGCCGCTGCAGATCACCGTCATCCCCCGATCAGGCTCAGCGTTGATCGCTGTCACCTGCTGACCGGTCGCGATCGTCAGGCCCCGGGCCAGGGCGCGGACCAGGGCACTGAAACCAGGTCGCAGCAGAGCATCGCCCCCGCCATAGGCCTGATCAGCCTCCAGCCAGCGCGCCGAGAGAGAGCTGACGGCGGCACCGTGCTCCTGCTCAAAGCGGCTGTTGCGCCAGTGCGCCAGCAGGAGAAGGTCCTGGGCACTCAGTCGGTTCAGGAGCCCCGAGCCCTTCAGCACCTGTTCCAGGGAGAGATCGCCCGGCGCACCTCCTTGCTCCCCCGTCTCGGCCCAGTCCTCGAGGTAGCGGCTCAGACCCTGACCGAGCTGCTCGAGCCTGGCCTCCTCGGTGGCCGTGAGCGGCCTGCCGTCAACGCCATAGAGGAGGACGGAATCGAGATCCGTGGGCACCAGCGTGGCGCCACTGGAGCGGGCCAGATCGGTGATCGGATTGCCCTGCACTCCATGGATCCAGCTGGCCCCGAGATCGATCGGCAGACCAGGCCAGCGCTCACTGGTGACCGTGCGGCCGCCGATCCAATCACGCCCCTCCAGCACCAGCACCCGGTGACCCTGCTGCTGGAGCCGCTGCGCGGCTGCCAGGCCAGCCAGACCGGCGCCGACGACGATCACCCGCCGCGGTGCGCCGGCGACGAAGCCCCGACTGCCAGGCAGCAACAGCGACGTCCCCAGACCGGCCAGCGCCAGACCGAGAACGTGGCGCCGCGACAGCCTGGGCCGGATCAACTCCTGGGCGACACGCATCCCTCACCGGACGTTGGATCGCGCCCAGCTTGGCGAAGGATCGCCAGCCAGGCAGCCCAGCCCCCCGTCTGAGAGCCTGGCCAGGCACCGCCCTGGGGGCCTCCTGCGGCGGGCGAGACAGAAACCGGTAAGAACCCCTATTGCGGCGGCGCCCCGTCCGAACGATCCTGAAGGCAACGGGATTCGGAGGCTCCATCGATGGATGACACCCCCCCTCAGCAGCGGCCAGGAGCTCGCTGACGATCCGGCCCCTGCTCCAACACTCCTGACGGATCGCTGACGTTCCCCGAGGCCACCCTCCAGGGTTCAAGCCTGGACAGCGCTTCACCCATTGCACCGTTCACGGCCCCGTACCCAGAGATCGGGCCCAGGTGCCCCGGGTTCCTTGGAACGTCCCACTGGTCACCCGGCCCCAGGTGTCAGCGCCGGCGGCTCCGCCACCACAACCGAAGATCACCGATCGAACGATCGGACTCCTTGCAGAGCAGAACACTCGCACAGCTGCGCCCCGCCCCGACCGGCGAGCACCACGGCTGAGCAGACAATCGCCCGGGGCCTGCGCTCCGGGCGTTGTTGTGTGAGAAGCCACAGCTGACCGAACCTGGGAAGGTGAACCCCGACAGGCCTGCAACCCGTGGCTAGGCAGGAGGGTGACCCTGGGCACCCCTGATGCCGGCCTGGCTTGCGATCCTGCTGGTGATGCTGCTGGTGCTGCCAGCCCTGAATCCAGGCCGGCAGGACTTCGCCTGGTTCCTGCGCCTGCGACGCCCGCGCTGGCTGAGCTTCGAACGCTGGATTCCCCTGATCTGGCTGCTGATCTACGGCTGCTTCTATGCCTCGGCCCTGATCTGCTGGCAGACCGTGGCCCAGCCCCCTCTGATGGCGGGCTACCTGGTGCTGGTGGTACTGGTGCAGAGCTACACGCTGGTGATCTGCCGCAGCCGGCGTCTGCGCAACGGCACCGTGATCGGCCTGCTGGGCTGGCTCTGGGGACTGCTGCTGGCCCTGACGGTGCACAGCCAGGCGCCAGGGGCCGCCCACCTGCTGCTGCCCTATCTGCTCTGGAGTCCGGTGGGCACCTGGGTCACCTGGCAGATGGAGGCGCTCAACCCCTGAGCGCCATCAGCAGAAGGCCGTCAAGGCGGCACCGCCATCGCCGCAGCCCGGCCGTCGTCATCGCCTGGCGCAGCAACTGACTGCAGAGCGCCGAGGTGCGGACCCCATGACCTGGGGTCGCAACCGGCGGATCCGCTCGCGCCGTTCTGCCAACCGTTCGCGCGGGATGGGGTGCCGCAGAAGGAGCGCTTCCCCTGCGTGGTGCCCCTGGCTGATCGGGCGGCTGGGGCCCAGAGGGCGCTCAGGACGAGGGAAGCTCCTGCAGCTGGGCCTCGAGCCGCTGGCGGAGCCGCACCTGCACCAGGGCACACAGGTCATCCACAAGGGTGCCGTCGGCGCGCCAGAGCGTTCGCGCCCCCTGACGCTCACCGCGCAACAACCCAGCCTGCTCCAGCTGCGTGAGCTGACGGCTGAGGTGCGACTGCGAAAAACCGGTGACCGCAATCAGAGCGGCCACATCCATCGGCTCCTGACGCAGCAGACAGAGCAGCTGCAGCCGGGCCGGCTCGCTGAGCAGCCGGAAGAAGCGGCTGTAGGCCTGCAGCAGCTCAGGCGACGGCAAGGACCCGACGGGGGCCATCACAGCGGTGCATGACGATGCACGCATTATGGCCAGCCCTGCGGGCACACCAACGCCAACACCTGCCGGGGAGGGAGCGCAGCACGAATGCCCCAATTTATGCGTGTATGCTCATAACAGCACCCTCCAGTGGTGCCATTCCCTGCCGCCAGCGCCATGGCCGCCTCGTTCACCCTCTCGCTTGCCGCCGCCGCCGGTGGGGGTGCGCTGCTGTTCCGCCAGCTCTTCGATGCCGACACCGGCACGTTCACCTACCTGCTGGCCGATGTGCCCAGCCGTTGGGGCGTGGTGATCGATCCGGTGTTCGATCAGCACCCGCGCGATCTCTCTCTGGTGCGGGAGCTCGGCATCGCGCTGGTGGCCTCCATCGACACCCATGCCCATGCCGACCACGTCACCGGGAGCTGGCTGATGCACCGCGCCACCGGCTGCGCGATCGGCCTGGCCGCCGCGGCCGACGCCGAGAACGTCACCCTGCCGCTCGTCCATGGCGATCGGCTGCACTTCGGAGAACGCTGGCTCGAGGTGCGCAGCACGCCAGGCCACACCAATGGATGCCTCACCTACGTGCTCGACGACCACAGCATCGCCTTCACCGGAGATGCCCTGCTGGTGCGGAGCTGCGGCCGCTGCGATTTCCAGCAGGGCAATGCCCAGACCCTCTGGGCCTCCATCACCGGCCAGATCCTCACCCTGCCCGACAGCTGCCTGCTGTACCCCGGCCACGATTACGCCGGCAGAACCGTGTCCTCCGTGGTGGAGGAGAAGGCCTTCAACGTACGCCTCGGCGGCGCTGCCACCGAACGCGATTTCGTCGGCCACATGACCCACATGTCCTTGCCCCATCCCGGCAGGATCGCCATCGCCCTTCCAGGCAACCTCCGATCCGGCAAGCCCCTTCAGCCGGTGAGCACCGACGAATGGGCGCCCGTTGTGCACAGCTATGCCGGCCTGCCGGAGTTGCCGCCGGCCTGGGTGTCGGACCATCGCCATCAGCTCACCCTCGTCGATGTGCGCAGCAGCGAGGAATTTCATGGCCCCGACGGCCATCTGCAGGGCAGCCTGTTGATTCCCCTGCCGGAGCTGGCAGCCCGTCGCGCCGAGATCCCCGGCGACCGTCCCCTGGTGCTGCTCTGCCACTCGGGCAGTCGCTCGGCCCTGGCCACCCAGCAGCTGCTCAAGGCCGGCCATCAGCGTGTGGCGAATCTGCACGGCGGCCTCCACCGCTGGGAAGCGGAGGGCTATCCCCTCGACGGACTGGCGGCGCCCTGAGACCGCCAGATCCCTCCCTTCTGCATCAACGACCGAAGCCCTCCAGCCCCCTCGCCCCATGACCAGCCCGAATGCCGGCTCGATCCCCTCGGACGGGACCGCCATCAGCGCCACAGCCCTGGCCGATCAACACGCGCAGCACCAGATCGTCGTGATCGATGTCCGGGAGGCGATGGAGTACGCCAGCGGCCACATCGCTGGCAGCCTCAACGTGCCGCTGCGACAGCTGCCGAGCGCCGTGTTGCCCGAAGGGCCCCTGGTGCTGGTCTGCCAGAGCGGTCAACGCAGCAGTCAAGGGTTGCGGCAGCTGCGGGAGCGGGATCACAGGACGCCGCTGCGGGAGCTGGCGGGAGGGCTGATGGCCTGGGAGCAAGCGGGACTGCCGCTGCGCCGGCTCAGCAAGGCGCCGCTGCCACTGATGCGCCAGGTTCAGATCACCGCCGGCTCCCTGGTGCTGCTCGGCCTCACCCTGGGGACCTTCGTGGCGCCGGGCTGGCTCCTTTTGAGCTGGTTGGTGGGCGCCGGGTTGGTGTTCGCCGGCATCAGCGGCTTCTGCGGCATGGCCCGCCTGTTGGCCCTGTTGCCCTGGAACCGGATCACGCAGCGATGAGCGCCCAGCTGTTGCTGCTGCTGGCCGGCGGTGGCGTGATCGGCCTGCTGCTGTCGTTGCTTGGGGCAGGCGGCTCGATCCTGCTGCTGCCGCTGCTCGTCAGCGGCGCGGCCCTGTCCACCCACGAAGCCGTACCGCTGTCGCTGCTGGTGGTGATGCTGCTGGCCAGTGTCAATCTGGTTCCTTATCTGCGCCGCGGCCAGATCGCCCGCCGGCCGGGCCTGATCCTCGGCCTGCCGGCGCTGCTCGGTAGCTGGATCGGTGGCAGCTGGGTCAAGGCGGGCTGGGTGAGCGAACCGGTGCAACTGGGGATGTTCGCCGCTGCGGCGCTGCTCGCCTCCTGGCTGCTCAACCGCGTCGCCTCCGGCCTACCGCCGAGCGAGGCCCCGAAACCCCGCAACAGCCGGCCTCAGCCCTGGACCCTGGCGAGCCAGGGGCTGGTGGTGGGGCTGCTCACCGGCATCGCCGGCGTCGGTGGCGGCTTCGCGATCGTGCCGGCGCTGGTGCTGATCGCCGCCCTGCCGATGCCGGTGGCCAGCGGCACCAGCCTGCTGCTGATCGCCGTCAATGCCCTGGTGGCACTGATCGCCCTGGGGCACTGGCCCAGCACCGGCCTGCCCCTGCTGCTGCCCCTGCTGCTCGGCGGGCTTCTCGGGGCCCTGGGCGGCCAGTCCCTGGCCCCCCACCTCAACGAACGGCAGCTGCGGCAGGGGTTTTCAGCCCTGCTGCTCGGCTCTGCCCTCCTGAGCGGTGCCGAAGCCTGGCATCGGCAGCGCCAGACGCCGGCGAACGCGCTGAGCGCCATCCATCGGCCTGCGGCTGGTGATGCCGGCGACAGTTTCACAGAATCTTCTGCCCAGAAGGATCACGGGCAATCACACAGACGGCCTCACCATCCATAGGGTCTGGAGATCGATGCCTCCAGCCCCTTGAGCCCCGCCAGCCGCCCTGAAATGGCAGGAGGATGGCGAACTGTCCAGCCATGACGTCTTCGCCCTGGTCTGCCGCCTCAGGGCCGTGGAGCCCGGCGAACACAGCAATGAACTCTGGCGCCTGGGGCACAAGTACCCAACTCCCCCGTCCAGGACCCAAAGCACGGAGACCGAGGGCTGAGTTCAGGGGTGAGCGGGGAATCCTGCGCCTCCGGGAGCGAGCCTCGAGCCCCCGGCGCAGGTTTGCCAAAAAAAAGGACAGGCAGCCCGCCGGTCCTCGAGAAACGTCTTACGAAATGTAAAGGGCGAGCACGGCCAACCGCGAGCCGGCAGCCGGGCCTACGCAGTCGCCCAGCCGCAGCGGGCAGAGCCCCTCCCAGCGAGGCAAGCAGACCAGGACCATCGCCTGGCGCCAGGCAAAGCCGCGCTTCAGCGCAACC